>NZ_OY781873.1:3000000-3263580 GCF_963677075.1 uncultured Sphaerochaeta sp.
ATCCCTCTATGGATCGCTGCGGTAGGTATTGCATTTGGAATCATCTTCGGAAAGATGATCTTCGGTGGTTTTGGAAGAAATATCTTCAATCCCGCAATCACAGCGCGTGCATTCGTGTATATCAGTTTCGGGGTTCCGATGACAGCAGCGTTTGTCGGCAATGCAACACAGAAGGGATTCTTCCCTGCCGGTCTTGGCTCTTGGATAAGCCAAGCAGATAGCGTTTCTGCTGCTACGCCTCTGGTAACCGGGGATGCTTCATTGCTTGAACTATTCCTTGGGTTCACCAGCGGAAGCTTTGGGGAAACCAGTGCCATCCTTATACTGCTTGGTGGACTGTATATTGTGTTCAAGAAAGCTGCCAACTGGAAAATCGTTGTTGCTTCACTTACCTCATTCCTGCTACTGCAGAGTGTATTTTGGGCCAGTGGGCTCCAACTAGCTACAGAGAGTGGGATGAAAGGCGTCGCTGATCCCCTTACAGCCCTTCTCGGTGGTAGCTTTCTCTTTGCTGCATTCTTTATGATCACCGACCCTGTCTCTTCTTCCCAGACAACAGATGCAGGAAGATGGATATATGGTGCTGTATTTGGCATACTCACTGTTTTGATTCGTATTTTCGCGAACTGGGTTGAAGGGGTCACTTTTGCCATCCTTCTCGCAAACATGTTTGCTCCCTTGCTCGATACCCTGCTTAAAGGGGCCAAGGCAAAGAAAAAGCTGAAGAAGGCAGAAGGAGGAAAAGCATGAAAGCAAAAAGAACGTTCTACAGCGAGCGTATCTACCCGATCCTCTTCATGTTCGCAGTTACATTCTTCTGCATCCTTATAACCTCCGGCCTGCAACTTGCTACCCAGGATAGGGCAACAGCGAACGAACTTGCATTCACCAGAAGGGCGATCCTGAATGCCGGTGGTGTTGCATTTGAGAACACTACCGAAGGAATTGAGGAAGCGTTCAAGAGCAAGATAGATGAACAGGATGGGTACTACGTCGCAGACAGCGATAGTGGAAAACGCTATATCATCCCCGTGGAAGGACCAGGACTGTGGGGAGCCATTACCATCATGGCAGGATTTGAGGAAGATCTGAGCACTTTCTCCGGAATCGCCATTGTAAGCCAAAATGAAACCCCAGGACTCGGGGCTCGTATCGAGGAACCTTGGTTTACTGAACAGTTCAGAGGAAAGCAAGCCCCCTTCACGTTGGTTGAAGAAGGTACAGCCGATGCGCCAACTGAGGTGGACGCCATTACCGGGGCTACCCGCACTTCAGAGTACTTCAAGAATATCACAAACCGTGCTGCAAATGATGCAAAACGAATCATTGGAGGTGAGTAGAATGGCCAGTAAACTGCTACGAAAAACGTTTATGGAACCACTGGGAAAGAACAACCCTGTGTTTGTCCAGATCCTTGGCATCTGCTCCACACTTGCAGTAACGAACAAGTTGCAGAATACCATGGTCATGACCTTGGGGGTGATGTTCACCACAGCCCTCTCCAGTCTGACCATTTCAATACTGAGAAACTATATTCCATCACGAATCCGAATGATGGTGGAGACCATGGTAATTGCAACCTTCGTCATTATTGTGGATATCGTCCTTAAAGCCTTTTACCCGGAGATGTGGAAGCAACTTGGTCCCTATGTTGGGTTGATCATCACCAACTGTATCATCATGGGTAGGATCGAGGCCTTTGCCTTGCAGAACAAACCCATGCTCTCTTTGGTTGATGGATTAGCCTCCGGTTTGGGCTATGCCTATGTGTTGCTGGCTATCGCATTCGTGAGAGAGTTGCTGGGAACGGGAAGCCTTTGGGGTTTCCAGATTCTTGGCTCCTGGTGGACAAACTGGTCCATCATGATCATGCCACCCGGCGGCTTCTTCGTGTTGGCAATCATTATCTGGATTATTCGAGAAAAAATCATGAAGGAGGCCAAGAATGACTGATTCATTGATGCCCTTTGCTGTTTTCTTCGCCTCAATTTTTACTGGGAATATCCTCCTTACCAATTACCTGGGGATGTGTTCCTTCCTCTCTGTCTCAAAGGAATTGAAGACTTCCACAGGACTGGGGATGGCAGTAATCTTCGTCATGGCAACGACCACTCCCTTGAACTGGATTGTGTATCAGTACCTGCTTATTCCATACAATCTGGAGTATCTCAGGTTTATTGTGTTTATCATTGTTATTGCTGCATTTGTACAGCTTACGGAGATGACACTGGAGCGATACAGTGAACCGCTATACCAATCACTGGGTATATTCCTCCCGCTGATAACGGTCAACTGTGCAATCCTGGGCGTGAGTCTTTTCATGGTTATCAGGGAGTATACCCTGCTTACCTCCTTCTTCTTTGGACTGGGAAGCGGAATTGGATGGTTCATCGCCATTATCGCAATGGCAGGGATTAGGCAGAAACTCAAGAACGCCAAGATTCCCCCAGGACTGGAAGGCCCTGGAATCACCTTGGTAATTGCCGGATTCATGGCCATGGCATTCATGGGATTCTCCGGCATGATCGCCATATCCTAAGGGGGAAGAGATGGTTGTAACACTACTGATCAGTATCGGAATCATCAGTCTCATCTCAGTCTTCCTGGCCATCTTGATGGTCATTGCAGATGCTACCATAGGAAACTATGGTGTGGTGAAAATCTCAATCAATGATGGCTCGAAGGAGTTGGAAGTCCAAGGAGGCCAGCCATTGCTTAAAGCCCTCAACCAGGAGGGGGTTTTTATCCCATCAGCATGCGGAGGACGTGGCTCTTGTGGAATGTGCAAGGTAAGGGTTGTCAGTGGAGGAGGAGACTATCTCCCCACTGAGCTACCCTGGATATCCGATGAGGAAAAGGAAAAGAACGTAAGACTCTCCTGCCAGTTCAAAGTGAAGCAGGATGTAGCCATCGTCATCCCTGAGGAACTCTTCCTGGTCAAGGAATTCAAGACGACCGTAGAGAGTATCAGGGACCTAACCCATGATATCAAGGAAGTAAGACTTCGCTTGAAAGAACCAGCCGAGATTTCTGCAAAAGCTGGACAGTATATCCAGTTTGAGGTTCCTGAATATGAACTGACCGATGAGAGAGTCTACCGTGCCTACTCCATGGCCTCTTCTCCAGATGACAAAAATCATGTGGAGCTGGAGATACGCCTGGTGCCAAACGGTATCTGTACCACCTACGTGCATCAACATCTCAAGGAAGGTGATGAGATCATCATCAATGGACCATACGGTGACTTCTTCCTACGCGAGACCGATAAGCATATCATCTTCATCGCTGGCGGTTCAGGAATGGCCCCGATCAAATCGATGTTGCTTGACATGGAGAAAAAAGGTATTACACGAAAAGCCTCTTACTTCTTTGGTGCTCGCTCAAAACGAGACCTGTTCTTGCTTGATGAGATGCGGGCTTTGGAAGAGAAGATGCCGAACTTCACCTTCATCCCCGCACTCAGCGAACCGCAGGAGGAAGATAATTGGGATGGGGAGGTCGGCCTTATCACTGATGTGGTGAGAAGGATGGTAAGCGAAGGTGCCAATAGTGAAGCGTATCTTTGTGGCAGCCCAGGAATGATCGATGCTTGTATCAAGGTATTGGATGAAGTGGGCGTCCTCCCGGAAAATATCTTCTACGATAAATTCTCATAATAGGAGCTGATGATGAAACAAACCGTTGAATTTGACAAGATACAGCAGCAAATGCAGAAAGGTGTCATCACCCTTAATGGATTCCTTGGGGATGATAAGCGAAAGCTTGTCGACATTCTGGAAAGTGATAATCTTACCGTGAAAAACCTCAGGAGAACCCATGAGGCGATTGCTGATCGTATGGAGTATTTTCGTAAGAGTGGAACCGAAGGTTTGGGAGAATTCATCACTGTTGATGAAAACTTTGAAGTGAAGGTTGAGACAGTAAGAGGAATGCTCCCCTCGCCTTTTGGTGGAAAGGGCATGTATGGAAAAGCCAACACCACCGTAAGGAACAAGAGACTGGACAAGAGTGTTGTCTTTACTGATCTGCACATACACTTTATTGGTGATCATGGGTTCTATGAAGGAAAAGGATCTCCCTTCCGCCTGGAACCGGAAGAGTTGATTACGGTACTGGAGGTACCAGTAGTCGAAGAATAGCTTCAAACATTACAAGTCGTGGTTTATAACCACGTTGCCCAGGAGTTATACCGTGAGAGTGGTACGACCTGTACTACTCTCGTTTTTTTGTATCAAGGCATGCTCTCTCTCAGGGTAATAAGAGTGAAGCATTGGTCAAAAATACCAATGTTGGTCCATCCATAGGCAAACAGCGAAAGTTTCAGTATCCAATCTATAGGATTTCTCATGAGAAAATACATATTCACTGCAGGAAATGCTGATGCAGCAAATTTGGCATGATAGATGCATGGAATATGAGTAATTGAGACGGCAGTATACCAGGACCTGGTATCAGAGGAGGACGCTCATGAGAATTTTGCTTACAACGGACGCTTTTACTCCAACCACAAACGGGGTTGTCACCTCTATAGTCAACCTCAGGCAGGGGCTCACCCAGGCAGGACATGAAGTTCACATCCTTACCCTTGCCCATGCACATACATCCTATTACCAAGATGGAGTCTGGTACCTCGGATCATTGAGCTCTGACCGGCTCTATCCCGGTACCCGTATCCGTGGAACTTTTGCAAAGAAGATTGTACGGGAAATCATCAGGTGGAGTCCTGATGTAGTGCACTCCCAATGTGAGTTCAGCACCTTTTCCCTTGCCAAGCGTATTGCCTATGCATCAGGAGCCCCTTTGGTCCATACCTACCATACGCTGTATGAGGACTATACGGACTACTTCTCTCCCAGTGAGCGATTAGGGCATATCATGGCCCAGCGGTTCTCAAAGAGAATCCTCTCCAAGGTTGACTATGTCATTGCCCCTACAGCGAAGACAAAACGCTTATTACGCTCCTATGGGGTGGATGGCCCGATTGATGTTGTTCCAAGCGGAATCGACCTTGCACGCTTTTCTCCGGCCAATGAGGACAAAGAGAGTGAAACATTACGGGCTTTCCTAGGAATACCAAAGGATAATTTCGTACTGGTGTATGTAGGTCGTCTGGCTGTAGAGAAACGTATAGAGGAGCTGATCGCTAACTTCTCTCTGGAGAAACCAAATCGTACGTTGTTGTTGGTTGGAGATGGACCACAGAGACAAACCCTGGAGCAAATGGTAGCTGCACGTGGATTACAAAAGCAGGTGATTTTTGCAGGCATGCAGAAACAAGCCGATATTCCTGCCTGTTATCATTTGGGGAATGTCTTTTGCAGCGCATCAACAAGCGAGGCACAGGGATTGACGTATATTGAAGCCTTGGCCTCAGGACTCCCTGTGCTCTGCCGTGCTGATGATTGCCTTACAGAAGTGGTACGTGATGGTGAGAATGGATGGCAATATAACACAAATGAGGAGTTTCAACACTATCTTGACCTTCTGAGCAATGATGAACCACTTCGTCTCAGACTCAGCGAACAAGCATTACGTACCAGCAGACCCTTTGACTCGCAGACATTTGCAACTTCCCTGCTCTTCATCTATGAGAAACTGATCAAGCAAAGCAGGGTATATTCAGCCTAGCTTGTGATTGCCCTCACACACAGATCACCTTTATCCTACACTGCAGGAAACCCTACTCCTGCAGGTTTCGAACACCTCAAACACCACTTTCAAGAACCGGTTTTCATTGGTAGATCGTTATGGAGCTCCTGCCCCACCTTGACGCATATACCCCTAGGGGGTATTCTATATATAGACAGGATATCCCAGATGTACAAGGATTCCGAAAATGGATGCATGCTCTTTTGGATGTACTGCCAATGCTAATTGTACAGGCTACCCGGCAGCAACCACTGTAGCGATGGGATAATTCGCAGTTCTACCGAGAAGGAGGGAACATGGATCACAGAGAGCATCATAAGATGATGATCAAGGATTTTCGAACCCGGTTTTATTTCAGCTTGGCACTCACCCTGCCTATCCTTGCATTGACGCCCTTGGTGCAAAATACCATGGGATTCGAGTGGACCTTTCCTGGTGCAGACTATGTAGTTTTTTCTCTGGCCACGATCCTTTATATTGTCGGAGGATGGCCCTTTCTTTCGGGGATGGTTGAAGAACTGAAAGAGAAATCCCCCGGTATGATGACACTCATTGGTATGGCCATTACCGTCGCCTATGGGTACAGTACCGCAGTTACCTTTGGCCTATCGGGAACAGCTTTTTATTGGGAGCTGGCGACCTTGATAGCCATTATGCTGGCTGGCCACTGGATCGAGATGAGCAGTGTAGTTGGAGCTTCTGCTGCGCTTGAAAAATTGGCTCGCCTTATGCCTGCAACAGCGCACAAGAAGGAAGGTGAAACCATACAGGATATTCCTTCACAACAGATACAGGATGGCGATATCCTGGTGGTAAAACCTGGAGAAAAAATACCAGCTGATGGACACATAACCGAAGGTGAGAGCTATGTGAATGAGTCGATGATTACCGGTGAATCTCGTCCTGTACATCGCAAAGAAGGAGATACATTGATCGGAGGGTCGATCAATGGAGAAGGAAGCCTTACCCTGGAAGTTGAAGGGGTTGGAGAAGATGCTTACCTGTCTAAGATTATCCAGATGGTACAAAATGCACAGGAAGCAAAATCAAAAACACAGAAACTCAGCGACCGTGCTGCAAAGTATTTGACCATCTCCGCCCTGACTGTTGGCTTTGCCACCCTGGCCGCATGGTTGATTGTTGGCTTTGACCTGCAATTCGCCATTACACGAATGGCTACTGTCATGATCATCACCTGCCCTCACGCTCTTGGCCTTGCCATACCCTTGGTTGTATCGGTATCTACTGCAAAGTCAGCACAGAACGGACTGCTTATACAGAACAGGACAGCCTTCGAACAGGCACGGAAGATCAATGCCATCGTATTCGACAAGACGGGAACCCTTACTGAAGGAACCTTTACGGTTACCGAAGTCAGCAGATTCGATAGTTCCCAGATCGGGAAAGAGGAGTTAGTACAGCTTGCGGCGTCTCTGGAGACCTATTCGGAACATCCTATCGGGAAAAGCATTGTAGCATATGCCCAAGAGCAATCGATCGAGCTTGTTCCTGTAGAGGATGCGAAGGCGATCAAGGGAAAAGGTATCAGCGGCACAATCCACGGAAGCACCATCCTGGTAGCCAGTCCATCACATGTCCGTGAGCTCGGTTTTGAAATTCCCCCAAGCAGTGAGGAAAAAGCTGTTACCCGCATATTTGTTGTTTCTGATGACGTGCTCATTGGTTCCATCATTCTCAGTGACACGATCCGTGAGCAATCGTATCAAGCTATTTCGTCCTTGCAGAAGATGGGGATTACATGCTGGATGCTCACAGGGGATAATGAGGCAACAGCGCAAGCTGTTTCTAAAGAACTGGGCATGGATGGCTATTTTGCAGAGGTACTACCCGACGAAAAGCAAACGAAAATCAAAGAGCTTCAAAATAAGGGCTTGTTCGTTGCAATGACTGGTGATGGGGTCAATGATTCCCCCGCTCTTGCCCAAGCTGATGTGGGTATTGCAATCGGTTCTGGAACCGATGTGGCGGCTTCTACAGCGGACATCATACTCGTACACTCCAATCCACAGGATATTGTCACGCTTATCCAGTTCGGGAAGGCAACTTACCGGAAGATGATCCAAAACTTGGTGTGGGCAACTGCGTACAATATACTGGCCATTCCTCTGGCAGCTGGGGTTCTTCACTCTGTGGGATTTATCCTTCAGCCAGAGGTAGGAGCAATCTTGATGACACTCTCTACCGTGATAGTTGCTGTCAATGCACGTTTGTTACGCATTTCAAAAGAACCAGCAAACTAGATACCTTGATAAGTTAACCAAGTACTGTTTCTATCTGTATACTGGTTGTGAGAGAAGGAGAGTATTTACTATGGCAAAACACCGTATCTATTCCATGAGTTTTGGGACCATCTATCCTTTGTATATTGCAAAAGCTGAAAAGAAAGGACGCACCAAGGCTGAGGTTGATGAGATCATCAGTTGGCTGTTTGGGTATGATGAGACGACACTGCAGGAAGCATTGGACAAAGAAAAAAGCTTCGAAGATTTTATAGAGGAAAGCCCTAGGAAAAATCCTCTAAGAAGTCTTATAACTGGTAAAGTCTGTGGTGTGCAGGTCGATACGATTGAGGACCCACTGATGCGAGAGATACGATACCTGGACAAACTCATCGATGAATTGGCCAAAGGAAAACCCATGGAGAAGATTCTTCGGAGTGTTCCCCCTACGTAAACATATAGGAAAATGGACAAACGTATTTTCATTGGTTTCAAAACCATGCAATAAAGGAATAACCTTCCGATAAATCCAACTTCTCCCTACTTCAATATTGAGGGGAGTTGAGAAATCTGGTACCATGGCCGGCGGAGGACTCCATGTATAATAATTTGGCAGTTATTTCATTGGGCGGATCAATCATTGCACCGGATAAGGTTGACCACGCTTTTCTTAAAGAACTCAACAGTGCTCTCAAATCCTATTTGAAAGAAGATAAAAGTAGAAAAATCATCCTGGTCTGTGGAGGCGGTGCCCCGGCCCGTGTCTACCAGAATGCTATGCGAGAGATCAATCCAGATGTGGATAGTGAAGAACTTGACTGGCTTGGAATCAGGGCCACCCATATCAATGGGCAACTCCTCAAGGCAATGTTCAACGAATTCTGCACCGATAACCTGATCACTGACCCCACCGGTCATATCAACTTCCAGGGACAGGTTTTGGTTGCCGCTGGCTGGAAGCCTGGTTTCTCTACTGATAATGATGCCGTCATACTCGCCGAAAGATTCGAAGGAAGACTGATTATCAACCTCAGCAACATTGCCAAGGTGTATACCGATGATCCAAAAAAGAATCCTGAAGCAAAGCCGTTGGATTCCATAAGTTGGGCAGACTATCGAACCATGGTTGGAGAGAACTGGACTCCCGGAAAGAACTCTCCCTTTGACCCCATTGCAAGCAAGAGAGCTGCAAAAATGCATATGGAGGTAGTGTGTGCCGATGGACGAAACATCGAAAACACCATGAATATCCTCTATGGCAGAAAGTATGAGGGAACCCTCATCAGCTAGAGCGTTTCGCTAGGTTGATAAAATAAGGAAGTGGGGTTGCAAACCCCTCGGGGAACGGATTCTCCTGGGTGAAATCAGGAATCCAGGAGACATTCTCCCCCAATTCCTGCACAAATCCATCCTCGATATCCAACTCCTCCAATGTAAGGAGCAGATCATCATATTCCTCTTCACTGATTGCAGGAAACCGTACATCACCCTTGGGTGGTTCAAACTGCACCATCAGCGAGAGGTAGCAAGAATCCTTCAACTCCTGGGCAAAATAACGAAGAACTTCTTTGGAGGCATCAAGTGTACCAGGAAATACCAGGTGCCTAACCAGTACTCCCTTGAGTTGCCCTTCATCATCAACAAAGGTGGTTCTCCCATTACGTAGAATATACGTCATCACAGATCGGATGATTCTTGCATAGAGCGCCAACCCACAGAACTCAGCACTCACATCCTCTCTCAATGTCTTTACATCGATGAGATACAGGTCAATGTAAGGATCGATCAAGGAGAGTCCTTCCGAGGACTCAAATCCTGAACTGTTCCACACTACATCCAAGGAAAAACCTTGCGTCTTTGCAAGATCCAATGCGGCAACAATTGATGGTATGAAATGCGTTCCGGTCACCAGATTCAAATTGGCTGCCCCAAGCCTTTGGAGTTCAAGCATGATATTGGAGAGTTCATTGGTACTCACTTCAATTCCCACAGCCATGGCGCCTGACTCCCCTCTTCCAGAGATCTGATGGTTCTGGCAGTAGGCGCAGTGCAATGGACAGCCACTGAAAAAGATCATTCCTGATCCATGTTCACCGGTTACAGGAGGCTCTTCACCGCGATGAAGTCCAGAGAAAGCAATACGAACCGTATCAGTCTCACCACACCTTCCAAGCTTGCCTTCCATCCTGTTCACAGCGCAGTAATTGGGACATAACCTACACTTGCCATAGGCATTCATTCCATGTTCATCCATGGCACAAGTCTAGCGAAAATACGCTGTCTTTGCATAGCTCTCTATTTGGAATCTTATATTATAGTATTTCTTTTATTCTTTATTCGGTATGTTATATTAATGTATAATTGATTTATTTATAACGAAGAAGAGAGGATGCTTGACCCTCTGGTACAAATTCATCACTCTACTAGCATGGCATTACGGGATTTCTGGAATCATAAGGAACCATCATTACCCCAAGACGATCGATACATCCTCTCTATAGACGGAGGCGGGATGCGTGGTCTCATACCTGCTGTGATGCTTGCAAAACTATCATCTCTTTTGGAGTCCATGGGAGACAATCGCCCACTGTACTCGCATTTTGATTTATTGGCAGGAACCTCCACCGGGGGGCTGTTGGCATTGGCTCTTGGGGCCCCTGTGATGCAAACAAACCTCCAACCTGATACCAGATATATAAGCTACATATATGATGAACAGCAACGAACCTTGATGCAGAAATTGATGGGAAAGCCTGGTGACAAAACACTACGGGGAACCCTTCCTTTTGGTGTCGATACCACTACGCTTGAATCACTCTATCTGCAGAATGGCCGGCAGATATTCCCCAGAAGCCAGGGTCGGTTTTTCAGCCAGATCTTTACAGATAAGTATGATGTGCAACCGTTGCAGCGACTTTTACAACATATGTTTGGAGACATTCCACTACGTGAAGCAGTCATTCCTACCATGGTGATGACCTATGATGCAGCACATGGAAGGCCCTTTATCATGAGCAGTCATGACTCACACGGCTTCCTGTTCTGGGAAGCAGCTCGGGCAACCAGCGCTGCGCCTACATTCTTCAAGCCCGCATATCTCTACGACCGGGAAGAGAAAACCATGCAGACCTTAATAGATGGAGGTGTCGTTGCAAACAACCCAACCCTCTATGCTTACCAACAAGCAAAGGAACTCTATCCGGATGCGAAACGGTTCCATATCCTTTCCCTTTCAACAGCAAGCAGTGATTTTACTTTCACTATCAGTGGAGCAGGAACGGGAGTCATCGGCTGGATAGATCCTGCAAAGGGTGCCCCGATCCAGAA
This sequence comes from uncultured Sphaerochaeta sp., assembly GCF_963677075.1. Taxonomy (NCBI): domain Bacteria; kingdom Pseudomonadati; phylum Spirochaetota; class Spirochaetia; order Spirochaetales; family Sphaerochaetaceae; genus Sphaerochaeta; species uncultured Sphaerochaeta sp. The sequence continues at coordinate 3,011,217 of NZ_OY781873.1, forward strand.
GATCTATGCCACAAGCCAGATGCAAGTGGTTGACCAGATAGCACCAACCATCCCAGACCTTACCTATACGAGGATCCATGGTGCTCTGGGTGAAACATACAAGCTTGATGAGACAACAGCAGGGGCTCTTTCCACCATGCACCAGGGAGCCCAGAAAATTTATCAGGAAAACGAGGAACGGCTTAAAGCCTTTGCGCAGCTGCTCTGCCAGAGGAACCATTTTGACCAGATGGAACTGGGGCCAAAGGAAGTCCTTCCGGGGAGCCAACAACCCACCCAAATAGAAGCACCACAGGAAGCAATTCCTGCACTTGATTCCTACCAAAACTTTCTCAAGCGATACCAGATTGAAGATGTTGAGAACCAGGAGAATCCTCAATGAGCACACATCCAAAACAAGTGGAACTTGAATCAACGATGCGTAGGTTGTGTGATGATCTCGATCACTATCTCGAAGACACCTTCGGTGATGCATACCCTCTTCACCCGAACAGGCCAGAGAGAGGAAAAGCTTCCAGCGTTGCCTATGATGGACTCTTTTCCACGGGTACACAATTTACCCTGGGATATGGAAGCAACCATGGCCGTGGGTATATCCTCTCTGTAGAGATCAGGACCTTGTCGTGGGTGCAAAAGGAAAAAAAAGAGACTATCGAGAAAGCTGCCATGGAATATATAAGGGAAATCCTACCCATCTATTTTCCGCATCGTGCCATTGAGATCAAACGGGACGGAAACGTCTATAAGCTGGTGGGTGATTTCTCACTCGGGGACTCCAGCAACAGCTGAAGTGCATTTTTGAGTCCTTTGGTAGCTTCCCTTACAAATACAGGGAATTGCTTGGGCTTTCTGCCTTTGGCATCATCACTGACCACTCTGATGATTGCACAGGGAACGTGTGCAGCATAGCACGCAAAAGCGACTGCATATCCCTCCATATCACTGCATCCAAGGTGAAGGACATCCCTCAGTTCAGGATGTTCCTCGCGATATGAGCGGACCAGGAAGCGATCGGCTGTTCCCATTACCACAGATTTTGCCCCTTCAATTGCTGGACAATTGAGAGGAAGGAAAGAGGGAGCATGCGAACCATCGCCCAAGAATGTGGAGCCCCAGTCCAGCCCAAAAGCCCTCAGGTCAAGGTCGTACTGAACAACACTGGAAGCACAGACAATATCCCCGATTGCAAGGGTTTCTTCCAATGCCCCGCAATAACCCACAAGCACCACCAGAGACGGCTTGTATGTAGCAATCGCATGAGCAACGGCAATACCGCTGGCGACCTTGCCAACCCCTACGACCATCCCTATGACCCGCTTGGATGCAAAAATCACTGGTTCGTTCAACTTTGTTAGGATACCTTCCAATTCATGTTTGAGTGGGGCAACCAACAAAACATCCACGCTCATTGCGCTCGCTCCTTGGAAAGGTCGGGCAGGATCAGCGTTGGGCTTACCCCCAGTCTCCGCTCCCTGCCAGTCCTCTTGGTTCGCTCTATGGCCAGTGATGTATAGTTCACAGCGCGATTTACCGATGTTAGGAAGGTCTGCTTACAAAGCAAATTCCCCAGCAGGATACTTGCAAAAAGGTCACCACATCCGGGATATGAAGCATCTACCTTGGTATAACGAACCAGAAAATCCTCATTATCTGCATGGCAAGCTACTGCAAAACCATCAGAGAGAGGCACACTGGTGATCACAACCAGGGACCCTGTGAGCAAGGAGAGCTTACGAGCCCAAGCAAGCGCTTCCTTTTCTTCGAACTGCTCCTGGAAAGGGAGATCAAGAAGCAGTGCCGCCTCGGTGATATTCGGTGTGATAATGTCTGCAACATGCACCAGGGATCGCATCGCTTCCACATGGCCTTTCGTGATTGGACCATAGAGAGATGCATCATCGCCCAATACAGGGTCAACCAAAACCAGGGGGGAACCCATCCTCCGCTGCTGTTCGATGAAACACTTGATAAGTTGTACTTGATGCTCGCTGCCCAAGAACCCTGAATAGATTGCATCATAGTGGAGGGAGAGCTCTTTCCAAGCATCAAGAATGCCTTCAAGCTCAGAGGTGGTGTCGCGGAAATAATACGAATCGAACCCATCCGTCTGGGTCGAGAGCAAGGCAGTCGGAAGTGGGCATGTCTCTATTCCCATTGTCTCCAGAACAGGGAGGACAACAGTCAGGGAGCTCTTTGCATAGCAGCTCAGGTCATGGATTGCGGCACAAATTGGTTGCATGATTTCACACTATCGTACATCTGCAAAACAGGCAATATATGGTATACTCCAAAAACCGGAGGTCATATGCTTATCTATGATACCTTGAGTCATCACCCAATTGCTGATGACATGTTCAATATTCTTGATTTTCCCGTGCCAAGTGCAAGTGCTCTAAAAGATGCACTGTCCACCATGATCCTCTCCTCTTCAGGTTGGAGGAAGGTATTTGCTGAAAGTGGGAATGAAGAGGATGCCTCAGCAAATATCACTGAAGCAGATGCCATGCTTGCAGCTCTTGCAGCCCTATCCCTTGCACGATTTCTAGGGGTCCCTGCTGCTGGAAAGCAGGCAGTGGCACGAGCAGAGGTGCACGTTGAACCTCATGAGACAACCATTCTGGTGGGACTTGATGCAAGACCGACAGGAAGAGTACTTGGGGATATTGTGTGCAGGACCCTGACCATGCTGGGCTGTTCGGTACGGTATCTCTACATCTGTGCCGCACCTCAGATCATGGCTGACTGCAACCTCTTCCCTGATGAAGCTGATGCATTCTTCTATATATCGGCAAGTCATAATCCAATCGGGCACAATGGTTTCAAGTTCGGTCGCACTGGTGGTGTGTATCCGGCCAAGGAGGCTGAGAAAATCATCAACATATTCAGGGAAATTGTATTGGAAGAGCCGATGGCTCCTCTCTACCTCCAGAACCTCTCCTCACAGATGGATACCACCCGATACCGGCATGTGCTCACATCGGTGAAAGCGGAGCAATCGAGGAATCTCGAACGGTATGAACAATTTGTGCTAACCACAGCAGTGCAATCAGGGGATAGAAATGAACATAGAATGTTCAGGGAGATGCTGGTAAAGGCCCACAGCAAGGAACCCCTTGGCGTTGTGGGAGAACTCAATGGCAGTGCCCGCTCGGTAAGTATTGATTACCGATTCCTGACCTCCCTGGGACTCAAGGTACACCAGATCAATGATCAGCCAGGGCAGGTTGTCCATGCCATCGTACCCGAAGGAGAGAACCTCCAGCTCTGTCAGCAGACTCTTGAAATGCTGTATGCCAAGGATTCTTCATTCCTCCTGGGCTACGTTCCCGACAATGATGGGGACCGAGGAAACCTTGTCTATATCCAGAGAAAAACTGGGAAAGCCCGTATCCTGGAAGCCCAGAATGTATTCGCCTTGGTCGTCCTTGCAGAGCTGACGCTCTGTCGACTGAAGCATCCCTCCAGCCTATTGGCAACCGTTGTGAACGGTCCTACCAGCAACAGGGTAGATCATATAGCACAGGCTCTTGATGCAGAGGTCTTCCGCTGTGAGGTAGGAGAGGCAAATGTTGTTGAACTGGCAGAGATGAAGCGGAAAGAGGGATACCTTGTCCCTGTACTGGGCGAGGGCTCGAATGGAGGCAATATTACTCATCCGGCAAAGGTCCGTGACCCACTGAACACTCTGCTGAGTCTGGTGAAACTGCTCAGGAACAGGGATATTGCAAAACTCTGGTTCCGAGCAAACGGAAAGGATGTCCCCCACCCCGTAACCCTTGAAAAGATTATTGAAAGCATGCCCATTTACACCACCACTGGGGCTTTCTCGAAGGATGGCAAGATGCAGATCCATCACGACCATGCCGTTTTGAAAAGCCGGTACGAAGTGTTATTGCAAGCTGATTGGATAGAAAAGCAAGAGATGTTCAAGGAACTGGACATCCATGCATACACCGTATTCCAGAGTGAAGGAACCAGCGCTGTTGAAGGTATGGGAGAAGCATTCCGCACGCCCCCATTCACCGGCGGCTACAAGGTGGCTCTGAAGGACAAGGATGGTATCATCACTGACTTTCTCTGGATGCGAGGCAGCAAGACTGAACCAGTGTATCGTGTCATGGTAGACAGCAAAGGTGATGATCGGGGTCGTCACGAAAGGCTTCTTGCATGGCATCGCAGCCTCATCGCCCGCGCCGATCAGGATTAGGAGCTCTGCCAGATCTCATTGACCAGACCGTTGAGGGTCTCCTCCCGTTTTGCGGGGGGAGATAGCTCACACTCCCAAACAACCAGTACACGATACCCCTTCTCCAACAACTGTGCACAAACCCTCTGGTCACGTTCCCTGTTCTTGGCGAGCTTTTGTTCCCAGAACGGACGGTTAGTTTTTGGAAGGGTAAAATACTTGCAACCTAGGTGTGCGTGCCAGAAACATCCATTGATGAAAATAACGGTCTTGTACTTGGAAAGCACAATATCGGGTCTCCCTACCAAGCGTTTGTCATTGACACGGAAGCGGAATCCAAGGCGGAACAGATAGCTCCGTACCAAGAGCTCACTCTTGGTATCCTTAGCCTTTATGCTCGACATGATCTTGCTACGCTTGGCAAGGGAGAAGCAATCACCCATCTGAGGAACCTAGAGACTCAAGCCTGCAATCGCAGCCCCGAGGGTGGGCGAATCATCAATATGGACGAAGCGATAGTACCTTCTTCTCTCCTGTTCCAGATGGGTATGGAGATAATATTCGGTATACTTCTTCAGGTACTCAGTCTTGTAGAATGTGGTACCATCAGCATTGATGCAGACAGGAACACGTGGATCGGTGCCGGCTCCACTCTTGAGTATGGTGGCAGCAAGGTTTGCTGCCGTAAGTTTTGCCGCCCTTGCAATCAAGGCATCGATAATCATCCAAAGGGAAATTGCATCCGCTTGGTTTCCTTCGCAGCAGGCTACCAGTTCATACTCACGGTTGAACGGCATCTCAAGATAGTTGCTCATCACCGTGGTATTGATTCCTCCAAGTCTTGCAAATCGTTGCTTGAAATTTTCACTGAAGAGTCCGTCCTCTATCGCTTTCTCTATGACAAGCGTGCTCAAGGGACCAAGATACGCTCCACTGATCATCTTCTCCAGATGGTATTGCTGAGGTGCCTTGGTAGCATTAAAGAACTCACGGTCAAGCTCGCTGGGACAAAAATCGAAGTTGCCTGATTCAATATTGATGATCTGACTACCCCCATCCTGGAGCCCCAGTTTTCCAATGGAAGCATTCTCTTCAACATAGGCGGTATTTGTACCGGTACCAAGGATGAACCCAATATAGCCACTGTAAGGGACTTCACTCTTTGCACTCTGGCCGGCCAGAAGGGTGGCAACAGTATCGTTCAGTACTGCAACCTTCTTATTGGAAACATCGTAACCCCGACGGGCAAGTTCTTTCAGCAGTGTTGCACCAACCGGTTTGCCAATCACCTCGGGAGCTTTTATCTCCTTGGAAAACACCAAGGGAATCCCATCATGGTCAGCGGTGATGGAAGCTGCGTAGGAGAAGCAGAACCCTATCTTGTCGCTCTTGTCGATCAGACGCTCCACTTCATCGGCAAATGTGGAGAAAAACTCATCTGCACTCACTTCCTTTTTGACACCGGGCATTGAAACTTTCCTGAAGTCCTCGATATGTGCAGTTCCCTGATCATCAAAGGTTACCAAGCAGGTTCTGAAATTTGTGCCTCCTGCATCAAGAACAATGACCGGTTCATTCTTGGGAATCTCACTCACCACAGTGGTATAGGTAGGGATCATTTTCAGGCTACTTGAGTTCTCATCAATGAGACCCTTCTCCATTTCACTGAGAAAGGTATTGAGCAAATGCTCCATATCCACCGTAGCGGGATCGATACCCCGTCTTTTCAAGAATTCCTCGGTTTTTTGGACACAATCAGACATGCTTCCTCCTATAGGAAATTGAGGCTCACCTATACCTCCACTTCCCTTCCATTTATTTTCAAAGTAAGCGGGCGTACCGCAAAAAATCCTTCATTATCACTATGCAACAGAAATTTACCCTCTACCCGGACCGATGTACTGACCCGCCTTCCATCCACCACCACATCAGCAGTGACAATGATATCAGGAATCTTGCCGCTCTGTATCACCGTACCCATCAGGGAGGGGAGTGTTACCCCTTCTCCCCAGTCTGTAACTGCAGCCCCTTTAAGCACTGCATGTCCCTCTTCCCAGGCATGGACAGTGAGATATTGGATCGCCACATCGTTCAGGGGGCCTCTCGCTGCTTGCATCAGTGATGCAAAGAAAGAAGTCCCTCCTTCCTTTGTCGCCAAGAACACAGGGAGATAATCCCCCAGATCAGCCTCCTGGAATGTCAGGATGTGTGGAAGTGTCTCACCATCCCTGAAATAGAGATTGCTTCCAGGAAGGTCAAGCTTCGGAGTATTCAGAAAGGCTGCAACCGCACAGATTGTCGTGTCAGTAATGGCAGCAATAGCCACAGTGACATCATTTGGGGTTGGCTCTTTTGCCCCAAGGGGGGAGAGCAGACAAAACATCAACAGAAATGGTATTAGGTATTTCATGTGCATCCTTTGTGATATGATAATTCACCACACAAAAGAGAACAACCTATTCATGGGAAAAAGACACAACTTCACTTATATGGTACACTGATGCCATGAATACGCACACTTCCAAACAGACAATATTCTGGTATGACCTTGAAACCTTTGGTCTTGATAGCCGATATGATAGAATCGCCCAGTTTGCAGGGCAACGCACTGATCTCAACCTCAATCCCATTGGCGAGCCTACCGTCCTGTACTGCAAACTCAGCGACGACTACCTGCCCGATCCTCTTTCCTGCACCATCACCGGCATTACCCCGCAGGAAGTGAACCAGAAGGGAATGTGCGAAAGCGAATTCATTGCTCGAATCAATGCAGAGTTCTCAAAACCCTCTACCGTGGTTGCTGGGTTCAACAATATCCGCTTTGATGATGAGTTCATTCGCAATGCTCTCTATAGAAATTTCTTCGACCCTTACCAGAGAGAGTGGAAGAACAACTGCAGTCGCTGGGATATCATCGACCTGGTACGTGCAGCGTACGACCTACGCCCTGAAGGCATCACCTGGCCACCCAGAAAGGAGACCACGGGAAACCCAACGTTCCGGCTAACCAGCCTTACCGAGGCAAACAATATCAGCCAGGAAGGAGCGCATGATGCATTGGTAGATGTCAGGGCTACCATTGAAATTGCCCGCCTGATCAAGAACAAACAGCCTAAGCTGTATGATTACTACTTCTCCCTAAGGGCAAAAAGCCAGGTCAAGCGGGTGGTTCCGACTCCCTTCGGGCAACCGGTTCTCTTTACCTCTGCCATGTTCAGCAAGAATGAGGGATGCTCACGCCTCATTACCCCGATCACCCACATGAAGAGCAATGCCAATGCCATTATCTGTTTTGACCTGAGCAAGGACACAGCTCCACTGCTCAGGGCAAATGAGGAAACACTACTCAAGACAGAGGGCGTTTTCACCTTGGCGATCAACAAGTGTCCGTTTGTCTCCCCGCTGAGTGTGCTTACCGACCAGCTAGCCGTAAAACTCGGGATAGACAAGGATCTAGCCATGTTCCGCCACCAACAAATTGCAAGCCACCCAAAGCTGTTGCTTATTGCACGGAATGTCGAAGACACCTTTGAAGGGGTTGATGATGTGGATTTCCAACTCTACGACCGCTTCTTCGCTGATGCCGACCAGAAGCGTTTCTCCCTGATCCGGGAAGCCGAGCCAAAGGAGAAACTCTCCTTGCATCTGGACTTTGAGGATACCAGGATTCCTACCATGCTCTTCCGTCATGTTGCACGGAATTGGGAGGATGTGCTTACAGAAGAACAACTCCTGAGATGGCGTAGCTTCTGTGCTGAGCGCACACTCAACCCACCAGGAGCCGTCAAGATGAACTGGAATTTCTTCAAACGCAAGATTGAGGAGAGGCTGGCAAGCACCGAGACTCCTGCCCAGGAGAAACTGGTACTTGCCGATCTTAAGCAGTATGGGGAAGAACTCGAGAAACGAATCTTCTTCTAGAGCAGCTTCATTTCCTTTGCTGTTTCCTTGAACGCATCAACCGCCTTGTCCAGATCCTCCAAGGTATGGGTTGCTGAAAGCTGTACCCTGATACGGGCTTTGCCCTTGGGCACCACGGGATAGCAGAATCCAATGACATAGATTCCCTTCGTGAGAAGCATGTCAGCCATCTGGACTGCTTTTGACTCATCGTAGATCATCACTGGAACGATGGCTGTCTCCCCCTTAACCAGGTCGAAACCTGCCTCTTCCATTTTTCGTCGGAAATACACTGCATTGCGCATGGTTATTTCCTTATACGGATTTCCTGCTTCCAGCAGGTCCAGTACCTTGATCGTCCCACCGCAGATAGCCGGTGCCAAGGTATTGGAAAACAGGTATGGACGAGCCCTCTGGCGGTACAGGTTGATCAGGAGCTGACGACCGGAGATACACCCTCCACTTGCCCCACCACAGGCCTTGCCGAAGGTGGTGGTTATCAAGTCCACCTTCCCTTCAACACCACACAGTTCAACGGTTCCCCGTCCATTTGGACCAAGATAGCCGGTTGCATGTGAGTCATCAACCATAACCAAGGCGTCGTACTGCTCTGCTAGTGCACAGATTTCTGCAAGCTTGGCGATGTCCCCATCCATGGAGAAAACGCCGTCTGTAGCAATCAGGCGCCGTCTCTGATCCTTGCTCTCCTGTAGCACTGCCTCCAAGCTCGCCATATCACTATGCTTGTAGCGATACCGTTTTGCCTTGCACAGCCTAATCCCATCGATGATGGATGCATGATTAAGTTCATCACTGATAACCGCGTCTTCTTCTCCCAACAATGGTTCGAACAGAGCCCCGTTAGCATCAAAGCAAGAAGTGAAGAGAATGGTATCATCTGTGTGCAAGAAGGCACTGACGCGCTGCTCCAACTCCTTGTGAATCTGCTGGGTCCCACAGATGAAGCGGACCGAGGAAAGTCCGTACCCCCATCTATCCATGGCATCTTTAGCTGCCTTGACGACCTCTGCATTGTCGGCCAATCCCAGATAATTGTTTGCACAAAAATTGAGAACCTCACCGTCGGAGACCGAGATTGAGCGTTGCTGCTTGCCCTGCAATACCCGTTCCTTCTTCATCAATCCAGATTGTTCTTGTTCTGCAAAGAATGCCTTCAGATCCTTTTTTAATGCTTCTGTCATGGATTCCTCCTTCTAATGGTTTCAATCATATCAAGGGTCATGGTCTCCAGGTTGTAGGTAGGATTCCAATCCCATTCCACCCTTGCTGCATAGTCCTCCAGGCAGTTTGGCCAGGAATCGGCAATGGCTTGCTTCACGGGGTCCACCTCATAGGAAATGGTAAACCCTGGAATGAGGGTACGTATATAGGCAGCTTGTTCCTCAGGGCAAAAACTCATACTGGCAATATTGAATGCATTGCGATGCCTGAGACGGCCGGGGTCTGCCTCCATTATCTGGATCGCCGCTTCCACGGCATCTGGCATGTAGATCATATCAAGGTAGGTGTCACCCCTGAGAAAGCAGGTATAATGCTCTCTCTTCACTGCTTCATAATAGATTTCCACTGCATAATCTGTCGTACCACCGCCAGGAGGAGTCATATTACTGATAATGCCCGGGTATCGAACCCCCCGGGTATCAACATCATAGGCATGGTGGTAATAGTCACACAGCAACTCACCGGCAACCTTGGTTACCCCGTAGATCGAAGTCGGACGTTGGATGGTGTCCTGTGGGGTGAACTGTTTGGGAGTGGTGGGACCGAACGCCCCAATCGAGGAAGGGGTGAAGACCGCACAACGATTCTCTTTCGCCACCTCCAAGGTTGCGATCAATCCATTCATATTGAGGTCCCACGCAACCAGAGGATTTTGCTCAGCCCTCGCAGAGAGCAGTGCCGCCAAATGATAAATGGTGTCAATCTTATGTTTCTTGACGATTTCATTGATGGTCTTCCCATCACGTGCATCTACCTTGTAAAAGGGGCCTCCACCGATGAGCTCTTTGTTTACATCATCGCGGATATCAGTCAATACCACATGATCGGATCCATAGCGACGGCGGCATTCCATGGCTATCTCTGAACCAAGCTGTCCCAATGAACCTATGATTAGGATGTTTTTCATCAGACCCTCCAAGAACACATTCCTTGACAATCCCCTTTTGGGGAGCATACAATATCTATGTTCATTATAGTAAACACTGTTCACTATGTCAAACTTATTACCACAAGGAGCGATGCAATGGAAACCCCTCCCATGATCGGCAAAAACATACAACGGATACGCACAAGCAGGAAACTTACCCTCAATGTACTCTCTGAACGTTCAGGTGTCTCTAAGGCAATGCTTAGCCAGATTGAATCAGACAAGGTAAACCCTACGGTGGCCACGGTCTGGAAAATTGCAAGGGGTTTGAATGTTGAGCTCAATGATCTTCTCGATTCAGACGATCAACCAAAAAGGATCTTTACCCTCAACCCGGCCGGTGAGGATTCCCCAAAACTCGAAACACATGAAAATGGAGTATCCATCAGGATCCTCAGCCCCTTGAGCATGGTAGAGGATCTTGAGATGTATCTCGTTACCCTCGAACCACACAGCATTCTCAGCAGTGAACCACACTATGCAGGAACACAAGAGTATCTTACTGTCGTAAAAGGTGCAGTAAAGGTCCAGGCTGGGGATAACATTGCGGAGATACGGAAGGGTGATTTCCTCGTGTACCACTGCGATGTTGAGCACTCTATTGCAAATGAGAGCAACCAGGTTGCAGTAGTGCACATGGTGGTACGCTTTACCGAGGAGAAACGCTAGGTACTGCTTTTATTTGACGTGAAGGACTGCCTGCAGTATAAAGGAGCAAGGCAGGTATATCATGGCAAAAAGAAGCATCATGGTCTCCTATGGAATGGGGAAATTCATTGCAGAGTTCCTTACCGGAGCATTCGGTAGCATTGTCTTCATGTTTTACGAAACAGAGGTGGGGTTATCTGCCGGCTATGCTGCGCTTGCAACCATCCTCTACTCTCTCTGGAATGCCATAAACGACCCAATCATCGGATATGTAACCAACAAAGGAGCCCCTTTTTCCAAGAAATTTGGAAGAAGATTCCCTTGGATTATCCTGGGACTTATACTTTGCAGTGTATTTTTCATTCTTATCTTCAGTGTACCCAGCTCGTGGGATGCAAGGGAGAACCCGCTCCCTGTCTTCCTTTGGATGGTGCTCACCATCTGTCTCTATGATGGGTTCTACTCCCTTTGGGAAGTAAACTACCAAAGCATCTACCCTGATAAATTCCGTACCCAAAGCGAAAGAACCACCACAGCAGCAGTCGGCACCGGTATCGGGGTCCTGGGAATTGCCTCCGGCTTCATCATTCCACCACTATTCTTCTCGTACGGAGTAAGGTCGAGTTATCTCATCTGTGCCTTGGTCATAGCAGGTTTCAGCCTGCTGGCAACCTTTGGGGTAAGTTTCGGGGTCTTTGAGACCAAGGATATGATCGCACGATTCACCCAGCAGAAAGAAAAGGAAGAATCCCCTCATTTCTTTGATCAGATGAAACGAGCACTGAAAAATCGTAATCTGCTCGCCTTTGTGCTGTTGCTCTTCTTCTACCAGAGCGGGTGTATGACCATGACTGCCAGCGTCAACTATGTAGTTAAGTATGTACTTGCAGCGAAAAGCAGCGGGGCCACCCCAATTTTCGCAGGGATGCTGGTAGGGACGCTACTCTCTATTCTGATCTGGATGCAGGTAGCCAAGCGCCTGAAAAACAATCAGTTGATGCTTATCCTCTGCTCATTTGTTTTGGCTCTCTTCGCTCTCCCCCTCTCCTTTCTTTCATCGGCCACATCATATGTTATTGCAATGGCGCTCTGGGGCTTGGGTTTTGGAGGTTTCTGGACATTCATGAGTCCAGCCATGGCCGATGTTATTGATAGCCTTATTGTGATACAAAAGCGTCGTGATGATGGGGTTGTCCTTGGTATCAGGGCATTTTTCATGCGATTTAGTTATGCAAGCCAAGCCTTGGTCTTTTTCATCGTGCACAAAGCAACGGCATTCGACCCCCTTGTGATCACAGAACAAGCGATATGGGGCATACGACTCCACATGGGGGTAATCCCTGCCCTCTTCTTCCTTGTCGGTGGATTACTTTTCCTGCGTATGAATACACTTGGACCGACTGAGGTTGCAAGAAATCACCAGTTGCTCTCAACGTTGGATATCTAGCAATGCTATGCAAAGACCCATCACTTTTGTATACTTGCCCTGTAGGAGAAAACGATGCTAGAAAAACTGCCCGATTACGAAAAGCAGCTTGCAGATATAGATGAGAAACTCAGCAATCCTGAAACCATGCAGGATATGAAACTCTTCAGGAGTCTCAATCAGGAGAGATCACACCTTGCTCCCATTATCGACGAGCTCAAGGAAATGCAGAGCTTGAAAGAGCAGATTGCAGATGCAAAGCAATTGCTCAAGGAAGAGAAGGATCCTGAGATGCTCGAGCTGACCGAGCAAGAGCTTGACGAATTGACAGAACAACTGGCAAAGAGCGAACAAAAGACGAAGATGCTCCTTATCCCCCCTGACCCAATGGAAGGAAAAGACATCATCATGGAAATCCGTGCAGGAACCGGTGGCGAGGAAGCTGCACTCTTTGCAGCAAACCTTTTCCGTATGTACTCCCACTATGCTGATGCCAAGGGATGGAAGATGGAAATTCTCTCTTCCAATGAGACAGGCATTGGAGGCTACAAGGAACTGGTGCTCTCCATTAGTGGAAAGGATGTCTATGGATCGCTCCGTTTCGAGAGTGGAGTACATCGGGTACAGCGGGTCCCAGAAACCGAGAGTGGTGGAAGAATCCACACCAGTGCAGTAACCGTGGCCGTACTTCCTGAGGCAGAAGAAACCGATATCGAAATTCGTCAGGAAGAACTGAAGATTGATGTTATGCGAGCTGGTGGCCCAGGTGGACAGAGCGTCAACACCACCGACAGTGCGGTACGGCTTACCCACCTTCCTACAGGACTCGTGGTAATCTGTCAGGATGAAAAAAGCCAGATCAAGAACAAGGCAAAAGCACTTCGTGTTCTCCGATCCCGTCTTTTCGATTTGGAAGAAGACAAGAAAAATAAGGAACGAGCTGAAGCAAGAAAGAGCCAGGTTGGATCGGGGGACCGCAGTGAACGCATCCGTACCTACAATTATCCACAGAACAGGCTCACCGACCATCGAATTAATTTGACGTTGTATAAGCTCGAATTGATCATGGCTGGAGATCTTGATGAGGTGGTTGAGGCTCTGAAGATAGCCGCAGGTGAAGCTGCACTCAAGGAAGCGTAAGGAACGTGTTCATGACCATTGCAAACTGGAAGCAACAGACTGCCGGATTGCTGCAAGCAGGGCAGGTAGGTGACAGCGCGAACCTGGATGCACGTCTTCTCCTTGAGAAGGCAACCGGCCTTGACCAGGTTCACCAGATCATGGAGAGTGAGCGAATCCTAGCATCAGAGGAGCTCGAAATCCTCGAGGAACTCAGAGACCAGAGACTGGCTCATAAACCAATGGCGTATATATTGGGACATAAGGAGTTCTACGGCAGGACTTTCCTGGTCGATGAACATACACTCATCCCCCGTCCGGACACAGAGACCCTTATCAATGAAGTACTTCACTTCTCCCAGGAAAAGTGCAAGGAAGCATTACTTCCCATCATTGATGTATGTACCGGCAGTGGTGCAATCGGTATCACCCTCTCCCTTGAATTGAATCTGGATGTGGAGCTGTCTGATATCTCTGTGGGCGCCTTGAATATTGCCAGAAGAAATGCCGTTTCACTGACTGGACATGAGCTTTTGCTTCATGAAGCGGATCTTCTCTCCACGATTTCACAAAAATATGGTATGATCGTGAGCAATCCTCCCTACCTCACCGCCACTTGGTGTGATGAGGTCTCAGCGGAGGTAGCATGGGAACCAAGGGGTGCACTTGATGGGCAAGGCCAGGATGGACTCTCCTTGATCAGAAGGTTGCTGGAACAGAGCACCCTGCATCTCAAGGAAGGAGGAGCTCTGTTTATCGAATGTGATTACAGGCAGACACATGAAGTTGCCAGCCTATTCAAGGAGCACCACTTCAATCATATTACCATTGCCAAGGACCTATCTGGTCATGAACGCGTAGTGTGGGGGGTACTTGCATGTACGAACAACTAATTGAACGCTTCATTCAAAAGGCGTATAAGTATCCCAAGGCTGACCAGGAGAAAATCCTGGCCGCGGCTACCTTCGCAGACAGTAAACATGAAAACCAGAAAAGAGCCAGTGGTGAACCCTATCTCATCCACCCCCTAGCAGTAGGCGAAATTCTCATCCAATTGAAGATGGATGCAGATACTATCTGCGCAGGACTTCTCCATGACACGCTCGAAGATACCAATACCACCTACGAAGAGCTCCTACAGACCTTTGGCCAGAGTGTGGCTGATATGGTTGAGGGAGAGACCAAGATAGCCAACCTCAAGACGATGAACAAGAGCGTCCAGGAGGCTGAAACCATTCGCAAGATGTTCTTTGCCATGAGCAAGGACATCCGCGTCATTATCATCAAACTTGCAGACAAACTGCACAACATGCGTACCATCCAGCACCTGAACCCACAACGGGCGAAGGAAATTGCCGGTGATACCCTCGATATTTTTGCTCCCCTTGCCGACCGCCTGGGTATCTCGTGGTTGAAGGATGAACTGGAAGACTTGAGTCTGAAGGTACTTAAACCGGATACCTTCAACTACATCCAGGATTACCTCTTAAGCAAGAAAAGTGAACAGAAGGCATACCTGAACCGGGTGGAAAAGTCCATATACCGTGCCTGTGGGGATGCTGAGCTGAGTGATATCATTGTCACCAGCAGAGCCAAGCATACCTATTCGGTCTACATGAAAATGAAGAAGCGCAAGAAGGAGATTGATGAGATCTTCGATATCCTTGGGGTACGCATCCTCTGCAATACGATGACTGAATGCTACACCATCCTGGGGGTGGTACACCGTCTATGGCCACCTATTGAAGGACGGTTCAAGGACTACATTGCCATGCCTAAGGCGAACAACTACCAGAGTCTGCATACTACGGTCATGGCACTCGATGGCAAGTTGCTGGAAATCCAGATCAGGACCAAGGAGATGCACTTTACCGCTGAGTATGGTGTTGCCGCCCACTGGAGCTACAAAGCAGACACAGGCAGCGATAGTGGTTCCTGGAACAAGATGGACAATGAACAGTTCTCCCGTATCATCAGCAAGCTCAAGATCTGGTCGAACGAGATCGAGAGCAGTGAGTCATACATGGAGGATATCAAGGGGGAATTGCTCAAGGATACCATCTATGTATTCACTCCACAGGGACATATCGTGGAACTCCCCACCAACTCCACCGCCCTGGACTTCGCCTATCAGATCCACACCGAGGTAGGTAATCATACCACCGGAGCCAAAGCTGATGGATCCATTATCCCGCTCAATGCACCACTGAAAAACACACAGGTCATCGAGATATTGACCAGTCCCAATGCACGGCCCCACCTGCAGTGGCTCCGTTATGCCCAGACAAGCAGTGCACGAAAAAAAATCAAGGCATGGCTGAACAAGTATGATGAGAACATCCTCATAGACAAGGATATCATTGCAAAGCGGAAAGCCCCTGACCATCAGCAGAAAGAGGAACAGCCGCAACCACCTCAGCCTCCGATGGATGATGAGCATATCGTCAGGGAAGTCTTTGATGCAAAACGGGTCAAATTCCGTGTTGGTGAAGAGAAGAATATGATGATCCACATCGCTCAGTGCTGTAATCCAGTACGGGGGGATGATATTGTTGGATACATCAGTAGAGGACGGGGGATCATCGTCCATAAGCGCAGCTGTCCCAATCTCAAGAACATGGCAGAAATTGATGACCGGGCTATTGAGGTGGAATGGGAGACAGAATTCCCGAAACTTACCAAACGCTTCAGTGTAACCAGCAAGCGAACCTATGACCTTTTCGGGGAGATCGAGGGAGCACTACGCAAGCATAAGGGTCATCTTATTGAAGGCAGGCTGCACGATGATGAGGAAGGTAAACTCAGAGGAACATTCACCATGGAAGTGGAGAGAGAGGATGACTTCAAGAAAATCATCAAGAATCTGAAAACCATCCCCAGCGTCATCACCATCGCTGAAATCAAATAGTTCCTACTCTTCAAGTACCCTGAGAATCTCAGGAAGCAATTGTTTCTTCCTGGAGAGGACTCCAGGGAGGAAGAACTTCCCTTCTCCTGTCTTCTCATAGGCAAGTTTCCGTTCAGTGATCGGCAAACTCGTCATAAGCAGTACACTGTTTTCCCTCACAACATCAGTGATGAGGAACATTGCCCAGTCCAAGCCTTGCGCCATTTTCAGGAGTTCCAGTTCCGAGAGATACGTATCCTTGTACTCATCCACGTCGCTGAGCGTGGTGACCTCACATTGCCCGATCCCGAAGGCAACACCGAGTTCTCGATAGACCTTGAAATCGGCCTCAAGCATCTTGCGAGGATCCTCTTTTGCCAAGGAAGCACCACTACTGAACATCGTCTCCCCAAACTTTCGCATGTCCTCCACATCTCCAAGAATCAGGAGATCCTGTACTGCAGTATAATCCTCGAACGTAGTTGTGGGGCTCTTGAGCATTATTGTGTCACTGACAATTCCAGAGAGCAGAACACGAGCCATCTGCTGGGTAATCTCAATATTATGACGGAGATACAATTTATAGATGATTGTGCAGGTGGAACCCAGAGGTTCACAGTAGATAAAAATCGGGTTTCGGGTCTTTGCAGCGCCCAGACGATGGTGATCAATGATCTCCAACACCTCAGCCTCATCAATACCGCTTACCCCTTGCTCGGTTTCATTGTGGTCGACCATGATCACTTTTGTCTTGGGCCTGTCAAGGAAACAACGGCGGGTCACAAAACCTTTATATTTGCCACCTCCAAAGACGGGAAGCCCACGGTAATCACTATCGGCAAGGATGTCCCTTGCCACATCGAAGAGACAATCATCCTCAAGTTTGATGGGATCCTGTACCATAAGCTCCTTGACCGGAACACTGAGACGGAGAAGACGAAGTGTCTCTGCGGTATCAAGCGCGCTGAGATATACGGAACCCTGATAGGAATCCCAATCGACACTGCTGGTTACCTGATCCTCAATGCCTGTCAGGACAATGGCCGGAATCTGGAGTTCGATGGCTTTTCTTATATGATCTTCCCTATCCCCTACCACCAGGATAGGAGGGCTTCCTTCCAAAGCTTCCATATGCTTGCAGAAGATTATGTAGCGCATTGCCCCAACCATGATCGGAGCATCGAAGGTTGCTCTCTCTCCACGCTTCAGGAAGGAACCCTTGAGCACCTTGGGGAAATTATCCACAACAAAGTGATAGATGGGGCGTTCCCCGCTGTTCTCTTTCAGGACAAAGCTGCTGACCTCATCGACACTTAACAGACCACGATATTGCTCACCATCCATAACCGGTACAACTGATGATTTGTTGGAGGACCCGTAGATGGAAACCAGATTGTATACGGGGTCTCCCACCTGTACAACAGCGTTGGTATTTCGGGTAACACTCAGCACCTTGGTTCTCACATCCTTTATGAAAGGAGGAGGGGTTACCCCCAATCGGTCAAACTGTGCTTTTGTTGTATCATTAAGATTCCCACATCGCACTGCGTTGTACGTGTTGTTTGGGTCGACTTTGTTCTTCAGAAATGCATAGCTATAGGCAGCACAGATGCTGTCCATATCCGGATTACGATGTCCACACACAAATATTTCGGCCACGACATGCTCCTCTGTTGTCCGTCATTCTATCCGAGTTGTGCTCCTCTGACAACTGATAACAGCTAGTCAGAGTAGTACAAATAGGGTACCATCGAAGGAACCAAGGAGATGTAATATGCCTAGTGTAGTGCTTGCAAATGACCATGGTGCAGTTGAACTGTCCAAGAGATTGATTGGATATCTGGAAAAGATGGGATATACGGTAAACCATCTGGGTGTAACTTCCAACGATTCGGTAGATTACCCTGATATCGCGAAAGAAGCTTGCCTGGAGTACAAGAAAGGCGAGTATGAATTCGGGATTGTCCTCTGTGGAACCGGTATTGGAATCTCCATCAGTGCAAATAAGGTTGAAGGTATCCGTTGTGCTCTCCCCCAGAACTGCTATGCAGCAGCAATGGCGAGACGACACAACAATGCAAACTTTATTGCATTTGGAGGAAGAATCGACTACCCGGAAGATCCCGTTGATATGCTGGATGCCTTCATGGAGGTCTCCTTTGAAGGAGAACGACACCAGAGACGAGTTGACAAGATGATGGCCCTGGAAGGGACCTGCTAGCGGTAGTCCTTATAGGTACCTACCACATAGAAATCATATTTGATCAAATCAAAAAGCAAACCAATCTGTCCATTTGATAGATTGTAGGCCAGGGTGAGAGAGAGCAGACGCTCTCTCTTCCCATTTACGGGGTTTCCTATCGTAACGGGAGTCAAGGAGAGCAGCACATGACTGATTCCCAAGGTTCCTTGCTCCTGGTAGGAACTTACCATAACCCCTGCTCCAACGAGCGTATTGATCCCTACCCCTGCCACAGCAGATGCGGTGGAACGTTGTCCCAGCAAAGTGCGTTGCATAAGCAGTGAAACCGAAGAGCTGCTGAATGGGTCGGGAATGATCCGGGTATCGACCTGAACATCAAATTCCCATACATCCGTTAAACCGGTAGAAAGACCCCACGCGAGCTTCATCCGACTTGGATCCAGGTCTTTCTCATATAAGTGTGCATTGGTTCCCAAGGTAATTCCCAGGTCAAAATACCCAGCAAAGAGAGGGGAAACAACAATCAAGATGATGATACTGGTCAATAACAATTTCTTATGCATGATACCCTACTTGATAAAATACGTGTAACGGACAAGGTTGATCCCCCAACTGTCCACTACGCCCTTATCCATATTGAAGGCGATAAAGGGGGAAAGCACTTCATACCAGAAGTCCTTTTGGCTCAATTTCAACAGACTTGCTTCCACGGTAAAGGTAGAGGCCTCCCTTGTAGGATCAAACTGGTAGAAAACACCAAGCGCAGGAGTATAGGCGACCACATTATGAGCAATGAAATTGAATGGGTGGTTCGTAGTTCTCAGAAGATCAACGTGCAAGCCTACCTGCAGGTATGGAATTACCCACTCCTTATCTTGATCGGTTCCAAAGGCTACTTTTCCCACCAAGGAAGGATTCCCGTACTCCAGCAACCAAGGTCGGTAAGCCAGTGAGATTTCCATCCCACTGGACAATCGCTCTGGCCCATCTGAGATCTCTTCACCATAGTACCCGAACCCGTACCCGAATGATCGGGCCATCACAGGAGTTGATAAAAGAAGTATCAGCAGTATGAGTAGCATTGTTGGCTTCTTCATCATCAACCTCCAAAGAATGCGGTTATGAAGCGGGGCCAGTTCCTGAGGGTATGCCACCCCTCGGCCATCTCTTCGGTAATGGGAACAGTTCCCTCATACAGTTCTTCAAAATGAAGTTTCAACTGTTGGGCCAATTCCGGGCTATCAATCACCAGGGAATTCTCATAAGCGAGATTCATCGAACGGTAATTGATATTCGTTGATCCAATCAAAACATAGCGCTCATCCACAATGAGCAACTTCTCATGCAGCAACCGTTGGGTTTCCGCACTCTCTTCCTCGATACGAAGATCAATCCCCATGTCAAGAAGATCCTTTGTCATGTACTCGATGCCCTTACGATTGGTAACCCGCCGGTCAAAGGGTATAATCATCTGTATCTTTACACCCCGCTCTTGTGCCATTCTAAATGCCGTGATCATCTCTTCATCCATGAAGGGAAGAAACGGCAGCACTTGCACTGAGTGGTCCGCCTCACTGAGCAGTGAGCCGATGAGTTTGCTGATCTGGGCGCTTTTCGGTTCCTGGTTCACATACCAACCCTGGTATGTCTCCTTTCCTTCAAGCGATGTTTCATCAACGGTAAAGTCCGCCCTATCTATCTCATCCCAGGTCTGTTCATTCCACCAGGGAACAAAATAGTCAAGAATAAGGCTGCTGAGTTCAGGAGAGGTGAATTCATACATGCTATCCCGTTGCAGTTGCTCATCTTCAGCACCGATGGAGATATAGTTGAGGTTCATCCCCCCAAGTGCAATATGCTCCCCGTCCACGATGAGAAATTTCCTATGGTCACGATAGAGGAGATTCAGGCCACTGACCAACCGTGCACCACTGATGGAATTGAACTCCAGGAGGTGTACCCCGCTTTCACGGAGGAATTTGAGCGGTATCAAGTGAAAGCGTGTCTCTGTCATGTCAAAAGGACCGGTCCCGTCGACCACAAAGTATACGCGGACTCCACTCTCTGCTTTCCTTGCAAGCGCACTATAGAGCGCTTCCAACTCCTCAGAACTGGAGGCAAGGAATGCGCTGGTTATGATATAATCCTCTGCACCTTCAACCAACTCAATAAGCCGGTCTCTCCATGCCCTGCCATCATAGTACACGTCAGGATAGGAAACCTGCACGGAAGGAATCTGAAACGAAGAGAGTTTTTCCTCGAAAGGAACCGAATCAGAGAGCACCTCTTCAGATATCATATGCTGAGTGCTTGAGCAACTTGTTCCGAGAAGTATCAGACTGATGATTATACATACCAAACGAACCTGACGCATCATGACCTCATCGTGGGAAATATGAAGGGATGTGGCAACAACTCCTCGAATCGGTATGCTACATGACTACCCTTTCTTCCTTCAGCATAGGCAACATCCACCAGGTGAACAGCAGTATCCTTTCGGCTGAACTCTGCAAGTACCTGAAGGCATTGGGCACAGGGGGGAGCAGGAGGAACATCCTCACTTACTACCACCAGAAGGGAGATCCCGATGGTTCCCTCATTTGTTATGGCATTGAGGATCGCATTACGTTCTGCACAGATGGTAGCACCATAACTGGAATTCTCCACGTTGCATCCACTATATACCCGGTTCGTGGCACTACTGACCACTGCCGCTCCAACCTTGTACTTTGAATAGGGGGTATAAGCATTTTTTCTGGCTTCATATGCTTGTTCAATCGCCAAATCCAAGAGCGCTTGCTCTCCCCTCAAGGGAGAGGATGCTTCCAGAATCTTGTTTGCCCCATACACCACACGGTCGTCAGTTCCCTTACTTGCAGAGAGAATCATCTCCAGTTCTTCAATACTGTTGAAATCCTCAAATGCATCCAGGCTTGAAAGCACATAATCTGATCCTGCATCAACAAGTTCAGATACTGAGAACGTGGTAGCTACTGCACAGACAGAACACCCGGCTTGCTTACCCGCACGTATACCGTTTATGGCATCCTCAATGACCAAACATTCTTGAGGAGGCAGCCCCATGGAAAGAGACGCCAACTGATAGATATCTGGATTCGGTTTGTTTCGCTTAATGCTTTCCCCGGTTACCATGCAATCAAAATCTGATTCTGTCAGCCCGATCGCACGAAGATTGATCTCTGCCTTTGTACGTGCAGCACTCGTGGCAAGGGCCAACTTCAGCCCTGCCTTACGGGCATTGGAAATGAAACGATGAACCCCCTCAAGCGGTCCACGATCCATAGCATATGTTGCATAGAGAGAAAACAAGGTCTCTCTGGCTTCCTCAAAGTCTATCGAAACACCATATTTCTCCGCTACACCACAGAGAAAACGCTTATCTCCTGCGCCAATGAATGGAGTGAAGTCCTCGCTTTGGACTGTTACCCCTATGCGTTCAAAATAGGTCATTGCAGCGTGGAGGATGACAGGTTCGGAATCGATGAGAACCCCATCCATGTCAAACAGTATTCCTTCAATCATGGAAACTCCTTGCTGATAGTCTAGTGAAAATAGCCATTTGTGACAATAAGTGTACTAGCGAAAGACGGCATCCCTTGCAGGATGCCGTCACTAAAACCAACCTCTCAAACTCAGTGCATGATCGTCTTACCCCGACCAACATCGTCCTGGAAAACAAACTCGCCATGACCTACACGTCCAAGATAGATATCGTCTCCCATGATCAGACGCCCACGAAGATACGTCATGATCGGCTTTCCAATTACCTGTACTCCCTCATACGGGGTATAGCCACTGGCAGAATGGGTATTCTCCTTGCTGATAGTCCACGCCATATCAGGGTCGAAGATGACAAGATCTGCATCACTTCCTACGCGGATGGAACCTTTCTGGGGATAGATCCCAAATGCCTTCGCAGGGGCAGTACTGAGCAGGTTCACCACCTGTTGAAGGCCAATCCTCCCACTATTTGCTGCAAAGGAGTACACGAGGCTCAGAAGCTCCTCAGTACCGGGGATCCCTGGAAGAATGGTTCTCACATCATCGCTGGAGAGTTTCTGTTCGCGGGTAAAGGAACAGTGATCAGTTGCAATGATCTGCACTTCCCCATTAAGCACTGCTTCCTGCAAAGCCTCGTTATCTTCCTTGCTCCTCAAGGGAGGTGTCATCACATACAGTGGGCCATCCTCCCCTTCAAGCTTTTGCTTATCCAGGAACAGGTAGTGGGGTGTTGTCTCAATAATTACCCTGAGGCCCTTTGCCCGTAGCTCCCTCACCTTTTGCAGTCCAGCCTTGCTCGAAAGATGGACTACGTACAGTGGCATATCAAGCTCCAAAGCTATCTTTCCTACCGTCTCAATACCTCTTGCCTCTGCTTCACTTGGACGGAGCACTGCGTGCGAAGGAGGTGTATAAGGACCGGTATAGCTACTATTGACCTTCTGGATGGTCGCATCATCCTCACAGTGGACACTGACCAGGAGGTCGTGCTTCTTGCATAATGCAAAGATCTTGCGTAACTCTTCCTTATTGTCGACCAGATAGCCTACATCCTTGTAGGTGGTGAACATCTTGATAACCTTCACCCCGGCCTTCTTCAACTCCACCAGCTCATCTTCCAGGCTCTCTCGGTACGCGTACAGTCCTTGATGCAAAGAGAAATCGACTGCCATCTCCTTACCCATGGCTGTACTTCTCGCTTTGGTGCAGGCAGCAAGATTTCCCTTCTTGTCATCATCGGCGAAATCTATCACCGTGGTGACCCCGCCAAAGGCTGCACATCGGCTGCCTTCCTCAAAGGAGTCAGCAGTCACTGTTCCCCTGCTCACCAAGTGATAGTGTGTATGGGCATCAATGATACCTGGCAATATACACATATCCTCAGCCTGCACAATCTCTGTTCCCTCAGGCAAGGTATCTGGATCGATTTTTGCTGCGATATGCACAATCTTTGAATCCTCGATCAAGATGTCAGCATGCCTGGTCCATTCCGTATCAACGAGCAATCCGTCTTGTATTAATATTCTATTCATACCTTAAGGATACCTCAGGATTGGAAAGACTGCAAAGCAAAAAACGTGCCTCCTGCTTAGTAACGGAGATTTGGTTCCTTGATCGCCTTTACCTCATCCAAGCGGCCTACCACAGTAGAATAGGGTGCACCCTTCACATACTCGGGATCTTCCTTTGCCTGTGCAAGGATGGAACGGAATGCAAGAATGAAAGCTTCCAGCGTCTCGAGGCTTTCGCTCTCGGTCGGTTCGATCATGAGCGCTTCACTTACCAAGGAAGGAAAGTACATGGTCGGCGGATGGTATCCCTTGTCTATGAGCGCCTTGGCAACATCCTGGGCCTTGACTTCGTACTTCTGCCTGTACTCCTCCAAACTGATGACAAACTCATGCATGCATTGGGTTCCATAGGGAATCTCACACACATCACCCAACCGCTTTGCCACATAGTTTGCATTCAGCACGGCATGGGCACTTGCTGAGCGTAAGCCCTCACTTCCCATTCTCAGGATATAGACATATGCCCTGAGCAGTACCAGGAAGTTCCCCCAGAACATACTGACTTTCCCAATGGAGTCTTCACTCTCCCAATCAAGGACATACCCACTGTCGGTAAGCTGGATATCTGGCTTTGGAAGGAATGGCCTGAGTTTATCATTCACCATCACCGGACCACTACCTGGACCTCCTCCACCGTGTGGGGTGGCGAAGGTCTTATGCAGATTAAGATGCACTACATCAAATCCCATCTCACCCGGAGTAGCCATACCCAGTATGGCATTCATATTGGCCCCGTCGTAGTACATCATTACCCCATGAGCATGAACCATCTTGCTGATGATGAGAATATCCTGCTCAAAAATGCCCAGGGTATTGGGGTTGGTCATCATCACGGCAGCAACAGAATCATCAAGCTTTGCCTCAAGATCATCCAGATCCACTTGGCCTTTATCATTGGCTCCAATGGATAGCACCTCAAATCCATTCACCATTGCACTGGCGGGATTGGTACCATGGGCGCTGGAAGGGATGAGTATCTTGGTACGGCCGGTCTCACCGCGCTTTTCATAGTAGGCTTTGACCATTTTCAAGCCAGTATATTCACCATGAGCCCCAGCCAAAGGTTGCAGCGTCCCCCATTTCATCCCGGTAATGGAGGAAAGATCCTCCAAAAGGTTGAACATGATGGAGAGGCTTCCCTGTGTTGTCGAGACATCCTGCAGAGGATGTATTTTGGTAAATGATTCCATCTTTGCAATATGCTCGCTGAGCTTGGGATTATATTTCATCGTACAGGAACCAAGTGGATACATCCCGTTGTCCACCCCGTGTGCCATCGTGGATAGCCGGGTAAAATGCCTTACCACATCCAGTTCAGATACTTCAGGCAGACGGGCAGGTTGTTCTCGCTGGATTGATTCAGGAAGAGGGGGAAGCGCCTGGGAAAACCCCTTGGGCAGATCCAGTGGAGGATAACAGTATGCTTTTCTTCCTTGTTTTGATTGATCAATCAATAGCGGCTCTCTCATTTCATCACCCTCCTTGCTGCGGCCAGATACAGCTCCAGCTCCTCACGACTACGCTTTTCTGTTACTGCTACAAGAAGAACCAACTCATCCTTGACCTGTCGAGTCAACGTTGATAGTCTTACCCCTGCGAAAATTCCTTCATTGCGAAGCTCCTGCATGAACTTTCTCAGGCGCTTGGGATCAGAGAAAACCAAGGGGAATTCACACCAAAAGGGCTTGTCCCAAACCACAGACATCCCTGGAAGCTGGGCCAGATGGTATGCCAGGTAATGTGCCTTTGCATAGCTTTGATTTGCAGCTTCGACCATACCGTCCCATCCAAGACTGGAGAGGTGGATGGTTGTCATGAGTGCCGCAAGCGCATGATTGGAACAGATATTGCTCGTCGCCCGCTCCCGCTTGATATGTTGCTCTCTTGCCTGGAACGTCAGGGTGAATCCTTTCCTTCCTTTTGCATCTTCGCTCATACCAACCAAGCGACCGGGAAGTTTTCTCAAAAGCGTTTCCTTTACCGCCATATACCCACAACTCGGTCCACCATAGGCAAGGGGGAGCCCCAAGGACTGCGTGTCACCGATGGCAACATCAGCACCCCATCCTCCAGGAGATTTCTGCATGGCAAGAGACAGCGGATCGTTGGAGATAGCCAGAAGAGCTTTTTGCTCATGAAGTATTTCTGCCACACCCTCATACGATTCCAATAGGCCATAGCGGTTGGGACTCTGGACAATCAAACCAGCACAGTCAGCATCCAAGAGAGAAGGAAGCAATGAGAGATCAACCACCCCATCCTTCTCAGCAACCATCCTCAGCGTTCTTCCCGTCCCTTTTGCCCAGGTCTGCAAGACCTGCAAGGTAAATGGATGGATGGTAGAGGAGACCAACACCACCGATGCATGCCTCTTTGCACTCACCATCAATGAAGCCGCCTCAGTTGCGGCATTTGCTCCATCATAGAGTGAGGCATTTGCCACATCCATTGAGGTAATCTCACAAACCATGCTCTGGAACTCATAGATTGCCTGGAGCAAGCCCTGACTCATCTCTGCCTGGTATGGCGTGTATGCGGTCACGAATGAGGGCAAACTGGAAAGCGCCTCAACCGTGGAGGGAACAATATGGTCATAACAACCACACCCCAAGAACGGTATGCCACGTACATTGCGCTGCGCAATGGAATCAATCATTCGCTGCACCTCGTCTTCAGTCCTTCCCTGACTGATCGGGACTGAATCAGAGAGTAGGATATCCTCTGACAAACCAGAAAAAAGCTCCTCCATTGAAGAAAGGCCGATAGCTTCAAGCATGATCTTTCGGTCTTCATCAGTATGTGGAATATAGGGATAAATCATCTATGCCTCCAGCACATGGGCAAATAAAGGCCGCCAGAATCTGGCGGCTCATTGTTGTGTTCTCTCTATAGAGTCTCTAGATATGCTTGGTATGCCTCTGCATCCAACAATTCACCATAATCATCCTCTGAGAATGAGGTAAGAATATAGAGATGATGAGCATAACAATCCTCATTGATCAATTCAGGAGAACCATCAAGGTCCTCATTCGCCTCATGCACCACACCCTCAATTGGGTTGATAATGGCCGAAGCTGCCTTGACACTCTCGACGGTGGAAATCTCTTCTCCCTTGCGATATCGCTCACCGAGGGGAGGAAGCTCAACAAAGACAATCTCACCCAGTTCATGTTGTGCATGGTCTGTAATACCTACATAGGCCAAGTCACCCTCGATACGAACCCATTCATGATCCTTGCTGTAGCGCAGATTCTCTATAACCTTACTCATTGCTTGCCTCCACCATCGTCAATGCTACCATCACCGCTCGTTATTGTCGAGTGGAAAATGTTTCTCCAAAAAGGGAAGATCCAACTCAGGATAGAGTTTGAACTTATCCAGCAAGGCCAGAACACGCCCCTGGGCTTCTCTCATCGCCCCTTCCTCGGTCACTGCTTTTGCCTTGCTGGGTTGACCGGCATTTGCACCCTTGGTAAGGATCAGCGGTTTGGTGTGGTTAAGCACCAATGCAATGATGGAAGCAATTTCTTTCATTTCTGGCTCGCCCATCTTGAGTGTCGTTACAGCGGGGGTTCCAATACGCAACCCACTCGTGTACCAAGGACCGTTGGGGTCGAAGGGAAGAGCATTCCTGTTCAGGGTAACTCCACACTCCCTGAGGGCTGTCTCAGCTTGCCTTCCGTTCAGGTCAAAGGGTCTGACATCAAGAAGCATCAGGTGGTTGTCCGTACCCCCAGTTGCAACAGGAATACCTTCATCAAGGCATGCTTTTGCCAAGACCTCGGAGTTCTTCACGATACTCTGTGCATAGGCCTGGAAGGAAGGATCGAGTGCTTCCTTGAATGCGATGGCTTTTGCGGCCATGACATGAGGAAGTGGTCCACCGAGCACCAAAGGGCAACCCTTGTCGACACTCTCTGAGAACTCTTTCTTGCAGAGAACCATTCCACCTCGTGGTCCACGTAGAGTCTTATGGGTTGTGGTGGTCACCACATCAGCCCACAGTACAGGGTCATAATTACCGGTGAAGACTTTTCCTGCAACCAAGCCGGCAAAGTGAGCCATATCCACCATGAATACTGCACCAACGCTATGGGCAATTTCACTCATCCGCTTGAAGTCGATCTTTCTGGGATAGGCACTATATCCTGCCAGCAGAATCAACGGCTTGATCTCCTGTGCCATCTTCTCGATTGCATCATAGTCAAGCAGCCCACTCTTCTCATCAACTGTATAGGTATAGGCATCAAACATCTGGGCTGAAATATTCTGGCGGTAGCCATGGGTCAGGTGTCCTCCAGAGTAATAATCAAGACCCAAGAGTCGTTGGTTACCCAGTTTCTCCCTGACTTGGTCCCACTGCTGTCGGCTGAGATTGCTGGGATTGGGAATGCCAAGCTCATCCAAAGCAGGAACCTGGATACGGGTATTGAGAATCGCCCAATATGCAACCAGGTTTGCATCGGCTCCACTATGAGGTTGGACATAGGCATGCTCTGCCCCAAAAAGCTTACAAGCATACTCGCTTGCTGCTGCTTCTATGGCGTCAACGTTATCACAACCAGCATAGAAGCGGTGATAGGCAAACCCTTCACTGTACTTGTCGGTGAGCAAATTGCCCATTGCAAGCTGCGAAGCGATTGAGGAGAAATTCTCACTTGCAATCAACTTCAAGTGGGTCCGCTGATCTTTCAGCTCATTGACGATGCGACCTGCAATTCCCTGGTCGACCTGTGCAATCTGGTCAAGGGCTGCAGTATAGGCCACCATAGGGCCATTCATCTCTTTGGCTTCTGCCAAATACGCTTGCAATGCTGTTCCACTGGACATGTGTTATACCTCTTTGCGTGCTATGTTACTTCGTATCTTGCCCTTGTGGGGCGACTCTGTCAACGCACTAGGCAATTTTGGGTTGCATTTTCCCTTATCATACTTCAAAATGTGACGGTTGTCTTCTGTAATAAGCAACTCGATACAATTGAGGAAGAGAGAGATTATATGAGTATAGGCGCTACAAAAACACGTGAAGCACTGGCAAGCAGACTGGGCTTCATTCTACTATCAGCAGGATGTGCCATAGGACTTGGGAATGTATGGCGTTTTCCCTATATTGCAGGCAGGTATGGAGGAGCAGCCTTTGTGCTGATCTACGTCTTATTCCTGTTCATCCTAGGCCTTCCTGTCATGGTTATGGAGCTTTCCATCGGAAGAGCGAGTCAAACCAATATTGGACGCACCTTCGAAACATTGACCCCCAAGAAAAAACCTTGGCATGTCTATGGCAAGCTTGCCATCATCGGAAACTATGTGCTTATGATGTTCTATACCACCATAACCGGTTGGCTCCTCTCCTATTTTGTACATACCATCAAAGGTGACTTCACTGGATTGAATGCAGACCAAGTGGGTGGTTTCTTCTCCAGCATGCTGGGAAAACCAGGGAACATGATATTCTGGATGATCCTTGCTGTTATCCTGGGTCTCCTTCCTGTAGCAAAAGGACTACAGAGCGGGGTCGAAAAAATCACCAAGAAGATGATGATCGGCCTACTCCTACTGATGTTGGTACTCGCATTCAACAGCATGCTTCTCGATGGGGCTGGAGAAGGGTTGAAGTTCTACTTGGTGCCAGACTTTTCCAAAATGGTCGAAAGCGGCCTCTCGGAAACAATATATGCAGCAATGGGCCAGGCGTTCTTCACCTTAAGCCTCGGTATTGGTTCCATCTCTATTTTTGGCTCCTATATCGGGAAGGAACACCGTCTTACCGGCGAAGCTGTACGCATCATCGGTCTGGATACCTTTGTAGCACTCGCCAGCGGACTCATTATATTCCCAGCTGCATTTGTTTTCGGAGTTCAGCCTGATGCAGGTCCATCCCTGATCTTCATCACACTCCCCAATATTTTCAACCAGATGGCCGGTGGAAGACTCTGGGGATCCCTGTTTTTCCTCTTCATGAGCTTTGCAGCATTGAGTACGCTTATTGCTGTCTTTGAGAATATCATCAGTTTCTGGATCGATGCCAAGGGTGTCGACCGAAAGAAAGCAACCCTCTTCAATGGCATTGCCATTGTACTGCTCTCTCTCCCCTGCATCCTCGGTTTCAATGTACTCTCTGGTTTCCAGCCTCTTGGACCAGGTACTGGAGTATTGGACCTTGAGGACTTTGTTGTCAGTTCCACCTTGCTTCCCCTTGGGTCCCTCTTCTTCACCATTTATTGTACATGGAAGTATGGTTGGGGTTGGGATAAATTTATAGCCGAGGCAGACAGTGGGTCCAATGGGTTGCAATTCCCCAAGATCCTTCGCCCATACTTCCAGTATGTATTGCCGGCAATCATTCTAGGAATCTTCCTAAAAGGATATTGGGATATTTTTATTGCATAGGGGCACTGTGTCAACCGTAAGGGAAAATGTCATCTGAGAAAGTTATTGTGAAATGACAGGATTCTTGGAAAAATTCCAGGGGTATGAGTATTGTGAGGCAGCATAAGGCCAATGTTTTGGGCAGGATTTGTAATGCCTGCCCATTTTCATGCCTTGGGGACTGGTCCCTGGGCATGGGAAACCGGCATCACCATCGCGGGATGCTGGGAATCATGGGTTCTCGTTGTCCTGGGGAGAATACTAAGCGTATTGGGTTTCGTAGGGACTCTTGTAGCAGGGTTCCAGGCTTTTCATCAGTGCGTCGCTGCGCTTGAACTGCATCTGCCTCTTGAAGCTCCAGGGGTGGCTGTCAGGCATCTTGGGCCGGGGAGCCCTGGCCTTCCTCGGCTTTTCCTGCTCAGGGTCCACCTGGGGGGAGAATGCGTACCGGTCTGGTATTCGTTGCAATGCATAGCATTGTTCCTTTCTGGTTGCATACAGGGCCCCGTCAAGCAGGCGGGCGACGGTGACCTTCGCATGGTAGGGAAGCGCAATGCGCCTGCCTGTGTGGTCCACCAGTGCATAGAACCTGTTGTCCATCTGGATGGAGCTGCCCTTGTTCACGCTGCGCTCGCACAACACCGCCAGGATGGTGCGAATCTTCTCACTGGAGCATTCCACGAACACCGAGTCGATCTTCCTCCAGCGACCCTCCATATAATCGGTGGCATAGCCGAACAATTCGTTGAAATAGGGCATGAAGGACTGCTGCAGGTACTCGTTTGCCTGCTCCAGGTTGTGGATGCCCTCCATGGTGAAACGGAAGGGCAGCATGCCCTGCAGGGTCTGGTTTGCACGTTCCACCTTCGGCTTGAAGTCCGGGTCCGAGTTGCACCGCAGCTCAACGCCCAGCTGGGAGCAGGCATAGGCGAACTGGGTCATGGTATCCTTGGCAGGGTCCGCCTCACCCTTCTTGTTGTACACGAACACCGTGCGCCTGTCGGTCCGGATGGAGAGGGGGATGCCGTAGGTGCCAAGTACTTGCTCCATCAGCTTGTAGTAGCCGTGCAGCGTCTCCTCGGCCTCCAGCCACAGGCCGAGCAGGAACCCCGAGGCGTCATCGATGCAGACATGCAGGGTGCACTTCCCCAGTCCCTTGATCCAGACGTAGGAGGATGCATCCATCTCCAGGCGCTCCCCGAAGTACTTGCTCCTGGGCTTGGTCGGGTGGACCCATACCCCGCTCAGGTCTTCCGCCTCAAGGGCCGAGAGCACCTGGGCGCGCTGCCGGTCCAGCTCCTGTTCCTGCTCCCGCATCCATCTGAGGAGCTTCTTCAGTTTCTTGCGTGTCTTCTTCTTGCACTTCACCGAGAGGATGCCTTCACCAAACATCCTCTTGCGCAGGCAGGAAGAGGATATGGAGATGCCCTGGTATTCATCCAGGAGCCTGGCCAGTTCCGTGAAGTTGCATCCTGAGAGGTCGTGCTCCTCTATGAACGCGATGATCGCATCCAGGTCGACCTTGTTGGACGGGGCCTTTCCCTTGTTGCCATGCTCGAAGCATTCCTCGCCCCGTTCACGGTATTCCTTCATTTTCCTCTGCACGGTCCTGAGCGATACATTGAGTCTCGCCGAGGCCCTGAACCTGTTGATCTTGCCTTCTACCGCTTCCTGTACCACTTGCCTTGCATGCGCATCCCATACCATACTGTAACCACCTGTAATTGGGTGGGGATTGGTTCACTAGTCGTCTAAAACAGAAGAACCAATCCCTCTTGTTTTCTTGAGGTATGGACTATACCACAAAGGCAGGCAGGAAATCCCCTTCCTGCTTCAATGTGACAAAGTCCCTTTCATTACCTCAGGACAATATCACTTCCTAATGAGATGGGATATTTTTATTGCATAGGGGCACTGTTGACACATTTTAACCTAGTGCATATAATTTTCTTGCTTTTAAGCAAATATTTGGAGGTTTTGTGGCCAAAGAAGAAGCAATCGAAGTGGAAGGCATCGTACGCGAAGCTCTTCCCAACACCATGTTCCGTGTGGAACTACAGAATGAACATGTCATTCTTGCCCATCTTTCGGGCAAGATGCGCAAACACTACATCAGAATCGTACCTGGTGATACCGTGCGTGTTGCACTTTCTCCCTATGATTTGACCAAAGGTCGTATCATTTACCGTGAGCGCTAACACCACATTAGGAGAAAAAGCCGGATTCCCTTGAGAACCCGGCTTTTTCGTGTATCCAAGTGTATGGAATCATCGTTTCATGATGATCCAAATAGCACCACTTCCCCCATACTGGGCTTTTGGGGTGTATGCTTCACGTACTACTTTGCTAATCCGTATCTGGGAAAGTGCAGCTTCTTTCAACAGGGAATATCCCTTGTCATTATGCAATCCTTTTCCCGTGATGATTGCCACCTTGAGGAGTCGCTGCTCCTTCGCTGAGCGTAGGAAATCTGCAGTTGCCTGTTCAGCTTCCAACACCTTCATTCCATGAAGGTCTAACGTTGACTGAGGCTCCATGGCACGAAGGGCAGAGATGGTATGGGGGTCTGCCTTTGCTTCACGCTTCTCCTTCTGTGCCCTCTTTATGGCTGCTTCCTCATCACTCAATGTTGTCCACTGTTTGTAGGTATCTGCAAAGGACCAGCTCACCGAGCTATCACGTTCCTGGTCAAGCTCTTCCTTCTCATCAAGAGCTTCCTGCATGTCATGGGTAGGTTGCAGAGGGAGATCTTCACGTTCCCTCCTTCTCTGATCAGAGACTGGCTTCCTTCGTTTCTTCTTGGGCTTTTCACTTCCCTCAAACTCCTCAAGGAGTGATGCAAAATTTTTTTTGGGCACATAAGCCTCGCTCTTCTTGATGGAAACCGGTTCTACCTTCTTGTTCTTGGCAGCTTGCTTCTCGCCTTCCCACTCAGCAAGAATCTCACCAAAGGACTTCTCCACTGCTACCTTGCTGTGGCTTTTCATCCGCTTGGTCACACCACCCAGCTCACCTGTCTGTTCCCAAGTGGCAAGGATATCACCGAAGTTTGCCTTTGGATCATAGCCAAGTACCAACGGCTCTTTGCGTTGACTGGTGGATTGTTTCTTTGGCGTAGGTTGCTTCTGTTTCACAGGCTGTTTCTTTACTTCCTTGATATGCTCAAACGGCTTGTAGGCATCAGAATCAACTACAAGACGGCTGTTTCCAGCCGTCTCGCTTGTATCAGAAGTTTTCTTTTTTTTCTTCTTCGGCACTCAGACCTCCCTCACATCCAGCAACTGTGACACATAGGGCTTTACAAGCTCCACCACCTTGCTGATGGATGCTCCTTGCACCTTGATGGTACAGATGGCATTGGTGGGATCGGTTCCCATGAAGGTACCAAAGGTTATGATATCAATCCCTGCTTCGCTCAGCACCTGACTGATCTTTGCGATGGTTCCAGGCTTGTCTTCAACCACAAAGGTAAGGCGTACCCCGAAGTGGCGTGCACCAAAGAGCTCAAGCAGAATCTTGAACATATCACTCTTTGTCACAATTCCGATCAACTGCTGTCCTTCAAGTACAGGAAGGCTGCTCAGGTCTTGGTCAACCATCATGCGTGCGGCTTCCTCAACCGTGGTATCCTTGGTAATGGAAACCACGTTCTTACTCATAAGCTTCTTGACCGTAAGCTTGCTCAACAGGTAAGCCATCTCATGGATAGAGAGACTTGTCGCAGGAGAAGGTGTGGCATACAAGATATCCTTTTCAGTTAAAATACCAACCAGCCGCTTCTCTTTATCGAGCACAGGAAGTCGGTGAACCTTCTCCTGCTTCATCAAGGTAGATGCCTCCGCGATGGACATATCGGGAGTAGCTGTAACAGGATTGCGCGTCATTCTTCGTTCGATAATCATATGGATCTCCTACCATCTAAGCATACTATAATTCATGCCATCGTGAATTTCCAGTAATTATTCGCCCAGATAGGCTGCCCGTACCTTCTCATTCTCCAAAAGTGCGGAGGATGCATCACTCAGAACAATTCTACCATTCTCCATGACATACCCTTCAGAGGAAGCCTTCAGTGCCATACGGGCGTTCTGTTCGACCAGAAAGACTGTTACCTTGTCCTGCTGGTTGATCAAGGCAATCTTCTCGAAGATGTCTGCAATTACCAGTGGGGCGAGACCGAGTCCAGGTTCGTCCAGAAGGATCAGGCGTGGCCCACTCATCAGAGCCCT
The DNA here is from genome assembly GCF_963677075.1 of uncultured Sphaerochaeta sp. NCBI lineage: Bacteria > Pseudomonadati > Spirochaetota > Spirochaetia > Spirochaetales > Sphaerochaetaceae > Sphaerochaeta > uncultured Sphaerochaeta sp. The sequence goes on from NZ_OY781873.1 coordinate 3,045,447, forward strand.
GGCAATGGCCATCATCTGCTGTTCGCCCCCACTAAGGGATCGGGTCTTCTGTCTTCTTCTTGCTCCAAGAATGGGAAAGAAGTCATACATGGACTCCTTGCGTTCCGCGATCAAGGCATCATCCCGTACAAGAAAGGCCCCCATATCGAGATTCTCTTCAACAGTCATATCAGCAAAGACACGTCTGCCTTCGGGAACCAAGCTGATTCCCTTTGCTGCAATCAAATCAGTGGTGAGTATCTTCGAGCGCTTGCCTTGCTTGGATCCAGCACTCTTAGCCCTGCAGATCTCCTCTCCATCAAAGATGATGGAGCCTGAATCCAAAGGCTCCTGCCCTACGATGGACTTAAGCAAGGTACTCTTGCCACTTCCATTCGCTCCGATAAGGCAGACGATATCACCTTCATTGACATGCATACTGACCTGTTTCAGTGCCTTGATGTTCCCATAGGAAACAGAAATGTCATCTATCGTGAGCAGCTCTTTCATTCTTCATCCTTACCGAGATAGGCCTCGATGACACTCGGGTTTTTCTTGATCTCATGGGGAGTCCCCTGGGCAAGTTTCTGCCCATAGTTGAGGACAGTGATGGTATCACAGATGTTCATCACCAGTTTCATGTCATGCTCGATCAGAACAACCGTAATTCCCAAGTCCCTGATCTTTCTGATGGTGGACATCAGATGGTCAGTCTCCTGTGGGTTCATGCCGGCTGCTGGTTCATCCAAGAAAAGCAGCTTTGGGTCGGTAGCAAGCGCACGAGCAATCTCAAGTTCACGTTGCTTTCCATAGGGAAGATTCTTTGCAAGCTCATTCTTGGAAGCGCCCATATCGAAAAAATCGAGCCAGTCCAATGCTTTTTCATAGATCTCTTCTTCCTCTTCCCTTAACTTCACATAGCTCTTGACAGCGTTGAGAAAACGTCCCTTGGTTTCACTATTCCCGGTTTTGAAATGTCTACCGATCATGACATTCTCAACGACGGTGAGTTCCTTGAAGAGGCGGATATTCTGGAAGGTACGTGCGATACCCATCCTACAGATCTTATGAGCCGGATAGCCGGTGATCTCCTTATTGTTGAACCAAACCTTTCCAGAGGAAGGAATATCAAGACCGGTCATATTGTTGAACAGGGTGGTCTTGCCAGCCCCATTGGGTCCGATAAGACCGGTGATCAGTCCACTTTCCACCTCAAAATCAACTTTATTGACGGCAACAACGCCTCCGTAAGCTCTGGTAAGAGCCTCTGTTTCCAACAGAATCATTGTTCACCTCCTGTGGTGGATGCAGCACGCTTGCGATACCGGGTTGCCTCTCTTCCAAGAATCCCCTGTGGTCTCCAGATCATCATAACAACCAGTATCAAACCAAACAGGATCTGCTTGAACTGGGGAGGGATGACACTGGACAGTCCGGTGAGCTGAGGAAAATAGCTGATGAACTGGATGATGAAAGCACCCAGGATCGAGGCCTTGAAATTGCCCATACCCCCAAGAACCACCATACAAAGCACCATAACCGAAACCATGAAGGTATAGGTTCCAGGGGTGACTGAGAGAGTAAACGCTGCCTGCAAGGAACCTGCAATACCTGCTACCGAAGCACCAAGAATAAATGCATAGACCTTGTACTTTGTGATGTTGATACCCATGGATTGGGCGGCAATCTCATCTTCCCTGACTGCAGCCAGGGCACGACCCATTCTCGAGCGAGCCAAACGCTGGAAGAGAATGTAGGCAATGATTACAAATACAATCACCATCACCAGGAAGGCATACTTCTTGTAAGGATTGATGGTGAATCCCAAGATGGCAGGCATGGGGATTCTCTGGATACCCATCGGACCGTTTGTCAGTGAGTCCCAGTTGTTCAATACGTTGCGTACAATTTCACCAAACCCCAGGGTAGCGATAGCCAGATAGTCACCCTTGAGTCTGAGAGTCGGTAGTCCGATCAACAAACCAAAGAGGGCACTTACCACGAATGCTACAGGAAGCGTGGCCCAGAATGACCAGCCAAATTGTGTGGTAAGAATTGCCGTTGCATAGGATCCTATGGCAAAGAACCCTGCCTGGGTAAGACTGAGCATACCACCGTAACCGGTGATGACGTTCTGTCCGATTGCCATAAGGGCATAGATACCTGAGTAAATCAATATCAGTAGAAAAAAGTTAAGCATATTACACCTTCTCCTTTTCGACCTTGCCGAACAGTCCTTCCGGCTTGATCAAGAGAATGAGAATCAATACACCAAAGGCAATGGTATCCTTCAGACCGGTAGGAATACCAAAGATGGCAACACCAAAAGTTTCCAATACTCCGAGCAAGATTCCTCCGAACATGGCTCCGCTGATATTCCCGATTCCGCCAACAACAGCAGCAACAAAGGCTTTAAGCCCTGTCATGGTGCCCATCGTAGCGTAAACCTTGAAGTCCAAGGCTATCAAGATACCACCGACTGCGGCCAATGCGCTTCCGATTGCAAACGTCATACTGATAACCTTGTTAACATTGATTCCCATCAACATAGCTGTTCCCTGATCCAAGCTGGTTGCGCGCATGGCCTTCCCCATCCTGGTCTTATCAACAAAGAGCTTGAGAATGATCATCATAATCAAGGAGACGCTCAAGATAAGAATCTGGTGAGGCGTGATAACGACCTCCCCGATATGAACCGGCGTATTGTCAAAGGGATAGTTGAATTTTCTGGAGTGTGTACCAAAGGCCCACGCCGCACTGTTGGAGAGTATGAATGAAACACCAATAGCGCTGAGAAGCGGGGCAAGTCTGGTTGCTCCCCGTAGCGGTTTATACGCAATACGCTCAATGGACATGCCAAGTACGGCGCTGAACCCCATACTGATAAGCATGGCAAGGAAGAAGGCTATCAGTGTCCATGTTCCAAGCGGGGCATCCCCTCTCAGTCCATCAAACACAAACAAACCAATATAAGCCCCAGCCATTAATATGTCACCATGGGCGAAGTTGATAAATTTCAGAATGCCATACACCATGGTGTACCCCAGGGCTATCAGGGCATAGATGCCCCCCAAGGTCAGGCCATTCATCAAATGTTGAAAGAATTCGGCAATTCCCACGATGCTCTCTCCTTCATACGAAAACTAGTAGGTACGATAACATGAAAAGACCGGTGTAAACAACACCGGTCCTCCCATTTCCCGAGTAGACCGGGAAGCAACAGAGACCTTAGTCCACCTGGGTAAGGACTCCGTCAACAACGGTATAGGAACCGAGGTATTCAGGAGTAGTCCCGTTGACCTTGTAAAGTCCCTGGTATGCAACCAAGTCACCATTCTCTGCAAAGTTGATGGTACCGGAGACACCAGGATAATCCTTGGTGGCTGCAACCGCATCACGGATGGCAGCACGGTCAAACTTACCAGTAGCCTTGTACACCTTGTCCATTGCCTGAAGCAGGATGTTTGCACCATCGTAGGCATTGGTAGCAAAACTATCAGGACCAACACCAAACTTGGCTTCATACTGTGCAACGAAATCACTGTATGCAGGACTTTCCTTGACCTTTGCAGGACCAACATAGATTACGCCATCGGTGAATTCACCAGCAAGGTCGTAAATCTCAGGGTTGGAGAATCCATCACAGGAGAGGAAAGGAGTACCCATTCCCAACTGACTGGCCTGCTCGAGAATCTGAGCCATCTCAGCGGTGTAGTTGGGGATGTAGATTGCTTCAGGATTGGCACTGCGAATCTTGGTAAGCTGGGTCTTGAAGTCCTTGTCGCCGACCTGGAAGGATTCAGCAATGGTTACCTTTCCACCAGCTGCCTCGAATGCAGCAGTCATGCCTTCGTACAAACCCTGGCTGTAGTCATTTTTTGCATACAGGACAGCAATATTGCGGTAGCCAAGCTCACCATAGAAATAGTTTCCAGCAACCTCACCCTGCAAACCGTCGGATACAACGGTGCGGAATACATAGTCACCAATACTGGTGATATCAGCATGTGTTGCAGAGGGGCTGATCATAACAATGCCTTCACTCTGGACACGTTCACCAACAGCAAAGCTTACACCGGTGAATACAGGACCAACAAGTCCAGCGATATTATCAACAGAGGAGAGTTTCTCAATTGCGGAAAGGCCCTTCTCAACGTTGCCCTCGGAATCTTCAGTAACGAGCACCACAGGTACCTTGCCACCAAATCCACCCTTTGCATTGAACTGTTCAACTGCAAGCATGGTAGAGTTGTTGCTAAGTACGCCATAGTTGGCATAGTCACCACTCATTGGGCCCATGAAACCGATTTTTGGGCTGGATACTTCTCCGCCACCCTGTGCAAACAAGGGGGAAGCCAGCAAAGCCACCAGAATAAAACAGACAAACAGGCTTTTCTTCATATTAGTACCTCCATATACTTATCGAACAAGCTGAAACATTTTCGTTTCGAAACATTGGTTAAGTTTATACATTAACTAGTATATTTATGCAATATTCAACCACGACAATTTGTAAATTTTCCTTTTATTACCGTAAATCTCTTCTGAAAGAGAAATATTATCGCAAGCTACAGAGTTTTAGTAGGGAATTCTCTGATTTCGATTTATACTGGAGGAAGCAGAAAGACTCCAGGAGGTTCATATGGCAGAGAAAGTGGGTATGATTGCTGAATTCAAAAAATTCATCACCAGGGGAAATGTAATTGATATGGCCGTCGGTATCATTATTGGTACTGCATTCAAGGAAATCATCAACTCCCTGGTAAAAGAAATCCTGATGCCTTTGATCGGGCTCTTCTTGGGTGGAGTAAGTTTCGTTGACCTGAAAATAGTCATTGCTGAGGCCACGGAACAAACCACTGAGGTTGCCATCATGTACGGGAACTTCATCCAGAGAATCATCGACTTCCTCATCATCGCATTTGTAGTATTTATGATGGTCAGGACAATCAACAGAATCCGTGAACGAATTGAGGCCAGGAAGAAAGCTGAGGCTGCAGCAGAAGCAGAGGCAGCACCTCCTGCCCCAACCCCTGCTGATATCGTTTTGCTTACTGAAATCAGGGACCTGTTGAAGAAGAATTAAATTTAACTCGCCCCTTGCATCCTCTACCGGATTTGAGGTAGTATCGGCTGTGTGCTGCCCTCGTAGCTCAGCTGGATAGAGCACTTCCCTCCTAAGGAAGGGGTCGTGCGTTCGAATCGCGCCGGGGGCAAGAAAGGCTGTTGGGAATCCCAACAGCCTTTTCTCATCTTTATAGAACTAGTACGAGAACGGATAGTATTAACAACAGAGCCAGTAATACAATCAGGGAAATGCGGAGAACCTTGCTCCGCTTCATTCGTAGTCGGTTTTCCACGGTATCGCGGGAGCGTTCATATTCAAGCCGTGCTTCTTCCGCTTCCAGTCTCTTCTGCCGTTCTTCCTCGGCCTTCAGCTCAGCTTCCCGTTGTTGTTTGTTTACTGCATCCTGTTTTGCTTCCTGTTCCTTGAGGTCCAGGTAACAACGTCCACAGAGGACCATCCCCTCGCAATCATGCATGTCATCATAGTAGCTTTCATTACATTCAGGACAGATGTAGCAGCGTTTGAGTTTGCCTTCCTCAATAAGTTTGCAAACCACCATGCGATGGGTGGTATCTGTCTCTTTGCTCTTTCTTGAGAGGATGCGACGGTACCAGGGAAGTTTCTCTTGTTCAGCTTCCTTCTCCTCCAATTCCGTGGAGAGGCGAACAATTCGCTCACTCAAACCGCGGTCCTGGGTAATAAGCAGAAGGTTTCGTTTGCTGCCAATCTGCGAGAACAATCGTACAAGATGGTCATCAGCGATACCTTGGCTACCGGTATCCCCGATTCGAACCAAGCCTCGTTTTGCAAGGAACCGAATCAGATCAGGACGAATGGTGGACCGGATTCTCACCTCCCTGTCCTTCTCTGGATTGTCCTTAAGCCCATGCAGCTCCTCAAGGGTTTTCTCGAGGATGATCAGTTTTTTCTTGCGTCGCTTAAGAATGCTTTCAGCATTCGTGACAAAATGCAAGAACCAGTCCTTCTGGATGATGGGAGCGGTATCAACATAAATCTCGTCAAATGAGCGTAATTGCTCATCAAGCTCGGCTATGTATGTCTCATCAGGATTGAGAAATCGGCTCCTGTCGCCAATCTTGCTGGCTATCACCTCTCTATACAGGTCCAGTTCCCCTGCAGGGTTCTGTGCCTCCAGGTTGATACCGACACTCCTGAGAATACTCGACACCTTCTCCTTGTTCAGTTTGAATTCAGAGGAGAGTATATCCACCGTATTTTCACTGGTGATGGTCTCCACATTTTGCTTTTTAGGAGGAGTCCTCCGTAAAAAATTTGCCATTGTTTCCTGTCATTAGTCCTTCGCACGTTTAGCGCGGATAATCGCTACAGCCTCATCCATCGTCAAAGCACCGGCCTTCTCTTCATCCTTCTTGTACTCATTGGGTAGGGCAATATTTTGTTTGCCGAAGCGAAGGTAGAAGCCGTAGCGTCCAGTAGCAAGTGCTACTGGCTCTTGTTCGAATTGGCCAAGTTCCTTGATCACGGATGCCTTGGCACTCCCTCTTCCTGCTTTTCCCCCACTACCCTTCTCAGGTTCCTTGCTGAGTAATTCAAGGGCCTCTTCAAGAGTTATGGAAAAGAGCTGTTGGTCTTTATCCAACCGATTGAGTTTTCTTGTCTTCTTATCGCAGGAGATGTACGGACCATACTTTCCTTTCTGGGCAAGCACCTCATTTCCCTTCTCATCTTTACCCAGTACGCGGGGAAGTGCAAGGTATCTGCTTGCTATCTCCAGATCTTCACTCTTCTCTGCATCATGAACCCACTTGGGGATGGATGCACGTACCGCACTCTTCCCATCGCCTTCCTGCCAGTATGGTCCAAATCTTCCATTCATCAACTTCACCGGCTCACCATGTACCGGGCCTTTTCCGAGCTCGACCGGTACATGCACCTTCTTACCCTCAGCAATAAGGTTTTTCACATCCTCATCAGTGGTAGTGCCGGGCAACCATGTGTTGGGAAGTGAGATGAATTGTCCGTCCTTATCCACAACATAGGGACCATAGGGTCCAATCATGATCGGATTCTCCTCGCTGATCTGAGAGAGACGGAGTGTTTTCGAGACAACCTTATTGTCCAATGCGAGCTGGAGCTTGTTCTGGTTCGCCAACCCCGTATCTCCAAAGTAGAAGGCATTCAGAAATTTGTTTTTGTCCAATTCCCCAGCAGCGATCTTGTCAAGGTTGTCTTCCATCTTCGAGGTAAAATCATAGTCGATGAACTGGGGAAAATTGTTTTCCAGAAACTGACACACAGCAAATCCCATGAATGTGGGTACCAGTGCATTGCCCTCTTTCATGACATACTTCCTATCCATCAGTGTCTTGATGATTGAGGCATAGGTGGAGGGCCTTCCAATGCCCCGCTTCTCCAGCTCCTGTACCAGGGATGCTTCAGTGTAACGGGCAGGGCTCTTGGTCTGGTGAGATACCTCTTCAAGTTGCTGCAAGGAACACTCCTCTCCAGCCTTCATTGCAGGCAGGAATGTCTCCTTATTATCCAGTGCCGCATCAGGGTCATCAGACCCTTCAACATAGGCTCGGATGAAACCGGGAAAAACAATCTGAGTACCTGATGCTACAAACGTTCCATTCCCTGCCTTGATGGTTACCGTTGTGGTAGCCTTCTTTGCATCAGCCATCTGGCTTGCAAGGGTTCGCTTCCAGATAAGCTCATAGAGGGCCAGGTCCTTCCCACTGAGTGAGGTTTCACTGGGAACTGCGAACCGCTCCCCTGCTGGCCTGATCGCCTCATGGGCTTCCTGGGCTCCAGCGCTCTTTGCAGCGAAATATCTCGGGGAAGGAGAAAGGTACTCTTTCCCGTAGAGTTGATCCACCAAGGAGCGTGCTGCATTCGTCCCTTCCTGGCTCAGGGAAGGACTATCGGTACGCATATACGTTATATAACCATTTTCATACAGCCGTTGTGCGATACGCATCGTCTCAGAAGCACTGATATGCAGCTTCTTGATCGCATCCTGCTGCAAGGTACTGGTTGTAAAAGGGATGGAGGGACGAGTCACAAACGGCTTCTTCTGGACATCTTCAACAACAAAGGCAGCCGAGGAAAGTTCCTTCACAATAGCCTTTGCTTGCTCCTCAGTGAGCAATAAGGTGTTTTGCTTTCCCTTGTATTCACCGGTAGTGGAATCAAAGTCCTTACCATTTGCGATTGTCTGACCAGCATAGGCTGTCAGTTTTGCTTCGAAAGCCTGTTTGGAAACACTCTGCAGTTTTGCCTTCGCATCAAAGTAAGTACTCTGGGAAAAGGCAATCCTGAGTCGTTCCCTGTCAACGGTCAGGCGCAACCCTACCGACTGCACCCGTCCTGCCGAAAGCCGTTTGTTGGAAAGTTTTTTCCAGAGCGTCGGGCTAAGGGTATACCCGTAGAGACGGTCAACAACACGTCTGCTCTCCTGTGCCTGGACCAGGTTTTCATCCAAGTCTCTGCCGTGCTCAAGTGCATCGGTAATTGCTTTCTTTGTTATCTCGTGGAATACCATCCTCTGATAAGGCACCTTTGGCTTGAGCACTTCCAATAAATGCCAAGAGATACTTTCCCCCTCCCGGTCCTCATCAGTTGCCAATAAAAGTTTATCAACGGACTTCAAGGAGCTCTTGATCTCCTTGATCAAAGCATTTTTACCAGCAACCACCTGATACTCACAGGCGAAACCTTTCTCGACATCAATTGCCATCTTGTCCTCGGGAAGGTCACGAATATGCCCTTTACTGGCAACGACTTTGCAGTTCGAGGGAAGAAATTTTGAGATGGTTCTGGCCTTGGTTGGCGACTCGACGATTATCAGTGTGTTGGCATTATCCATGCAATATACTCCTAAAGACCGGTGGTCTTAAGTTAACACATATACTGCCGGCTTCAGCTTTTGTCAACGCTTAGTGAAAAAACTTACTATTCCAGGAGCGTGCTTTTAAAGACTCCAGCATCCCCAGGATTAGGGTTTTTGAACAGTCCCCAGGAGGCAATTCCTGATCCTTCTGTCTCAAAATGGAGTTGCTGTTTCCCATTGCTCGCCAAGAGAAACCGGTACTGCGAAATGGTGGAAAACCTCATCATACCCACCTTGGTCTCCACCTCAACCAGGATGCGGTCATCGGTGTACTCTACACGCTTCACACTCCAACTTTTCGGCTTGAAGTTTGTGGTGTTAAAGATTTCTGCATTCAATCGGTAGGCTATCTGAAAGGAACTATCGCCCTCATAGGGGATCTGTTCTCCAATACGATCAGGGGGAACCAATGGATAGAGCTGGCAGGGTTTCTCAAAAAGACCATGGATGACATAGGAGCCTTCCTCAAAGCTGACAAGGTAGTCCAACTGCCTGCATTTGCCTTTATTATCTTCCTTTGTTAGGTTCACCCACCTATAGCGGCCTTCCCACCCGGGTGTTTCTACCTGTAGCCGCTCGACTGCAATCTCTCCTACCCCCTTTTTCCTTGCAGCAATCAGTACTTCATACGGAGTATGGCTGGTAAGCGGGCGCTCATTGGAACCCAAGACTGCCTTGCTCGCTTGTGTGTGTACCATTGGCTCCTTGTTGAGGTAGAGGTCATAGTACTCAGCACCTTCCACTTCCTGCCAACTTAGATGTATTTGGTTGGGGTGGAGTGCATCAACCTGAACATCCAAGCCTGCTGCAAATACACATGGTAGGAACGTAGATATAAGGAATATCACGTACAGCCGTTTCATATCTACACTATACATCTACTACACCAGCTTGCAAGAGGAGATGGCAATCGCTACTATCATCACATGAATATCTCTTTGGTTTCCTGTTGTCTTGAAGAAGGCAACCTCAGTTATCCTCTCGGTGCACTCTGCATCCAAAGCGCGCTCGAAGCAGCAGATATGAGAGCAGAACACCTGCCCTTTACCTTGGCAGATGACCCCTCACAGGCGGCTCTCGATGTTGCAAGAATGCGGCCACAGGTTGTTGGTCTTTCTGTATATCTCTGGAACAGAACCTGGATGGACCGCTTCACGGCGGTATTTCGAGCACAGAGCTCTGACCTGGTTATTTTTGCGGGAGGCCCCGAGGCTACCGCCAATCCTTCAAGCTTTGACCTATCCATGCTCGACTTTCTCATACTAGGAGAGGGAGAAGAAGCGGTTGTGCAGGCAATTTCAGCCATCAAGGAAGGAAAGAAAATTGCAGGGAAGGGAATCGTTACCGATCTCAACGAACTCTCCTGGGCTCCTTCTCCTGATCTTTCCGTACTCCCTTCCCCACTCCTCAACCATCATGCGGATTGTTTCCTGAAAGCAGGATCAAGTGTTCTGTGGGAGATGACACGAGGTTGTCCGTTTCACTGTTCTTTCTGTTTTGAATCCAGGGGACAACGCTCTGTTCGGCATTTTCCACTAGCGCAACTTGAAGCAGAACTTGATCTGCTTATCGCCAAGCAGGTTGGAGAGGTGTATATTCTCGATCCAACCTTCAATATGGACAAAGAGCGTACCCTTACGATTCTGTCCATGCTTGCAGAAAAGCAGAGTGACATCCATTTCGTATTCGAGATCAGGGCAGAACTTTTGGACAATGAACTTGCAGATGCCTTTGCAAGAATCAACTGTGCCTTGCAGATAGGTCTGCAGAGCAGTGACCAAGCAGTACTGAAAACCGCCAACAGGAGATTTGACAGTAAGCTCTTTTCAAAGAAAATCTCTTTTCTCAATGCACGCGGAATTCCCTTCGGCCTAGACCTCATCATTGGACTTCCCAATGACAATCTCAGGTCATTCATCAAGAGTGTTGATTATGCGGTCTCCTTGAAACCGAGCAATCTTGATGTATTTCCTCTCTCCCTGCTTCCAGGAACCTTGGTTGCAGAGCAAGCAAAGGAGTTTTCGATCACTCATTTGCACGAAGCCCCCTATACCATTATTGAGTCTCCCGCGTTCCCTCAGAAAGACATGCAAAAAGCCCTGGTATTGAAGGAATCGCTTGATTTGTTTTTTACCAAGGGACAGGCAGGCATGTGGCTAACGAAACTCAGCGAGGTGGTCTCCTTGAGCCCTTCCTCGATCCTCTTCTCTTTCTCCTCATTCCTGGAAGCGTATCTGAAGAGAAGTGGGGAGCAAGCAGATGATATAGATATCTACTTGCTGCAAGAAACGTTTGTCCGCAGCTTCCTCAGAAAGCTTGGCCTTGTTCAGTATGAGGCTGTCATGCTCTCATTCATTGAGCTGCATCAAGGGATTGCCTTTTTCCATGAGTGCGGAGAGAGTCCAGTCCTGCAACTCTCCTACTCGCTGGATGCTCTCTCTGAATTTGAACATCTCTCAGCTGATGCATTCCTGAAGCGATATCCTAAAAGGGAAGAAGAAGTCCTTGGAATCACCAGCGATCTGGATGGAAGACTACTTTTTGTACCCCTGCAATAGAACTTACGCTTGAGAAGCGTACAGAAATCCCGTACAGTGAATCAAAAGGAATGAATAACCGGTGAAAATCAGAAAACAAACAACCAGGCTATTGATGGCAGTGATTGCCTCTCTGGTACTGATGAGTAGTTGTACTATAACTGAAAACATATCCTTCAAGCAGACAGGATACCACGCCTCGGCCTATGCCTTTTCTGTTGAGGATTTTTTCATTGCAGTCCTGGAAGATTTCAGTGAATTTTCTACGGAAAATGAGAACATCTCCCTGATGGACAAGGCAATTGGGGATTTTGAAAGAGCTTTGCGCTATAGCCCCACCACCAAAAACGTTGGATTGAAGAAGCTTGATGAGCACTCCTATGAGGGAGTGTTTGAGTTCACCGACTTGATGCGTCTGGTAACTGACCTGGGAGCAGGAGAGAATCAGAGCCTCTTGGACATCAATGGGAATTCCATGACCTTCTTCCTATCCATGGACAACTACGAGCAACTGGTTCCCGTTATCCCTTTCCTGGCTGACGAAAACTTTGAGGCCTTTGGGCCAGTGTACAACCAAGGTCTCAATGAAACCGACTATCTTGAGATGATCAGTTTCATGCTTGGAGAGGAAGGCCCTCCTGCAATAGAACGTTCTGTGATTACCCTCAGGGTAAATACCCCGAAGGAAATCACATCGTTCAACAATGGGAGAAAGGTGTCAGCAAGCGACTATGAATTCAGCTTCCCACTCATCGACTTCCTCTTGCTTGCTGAGCCCATTACATTCACTGTTCGTTGGTAATACCTAGACATTGAACTTGAAGTGCATGATGTCCCCATCCTGCACCAAGTACTCTTTGCCTTCCATCCTCAGTTTTCCTGCTACCTTGACCTTCTGTTCACTTCCATAGGTGAAAAGGTCTTCACAGTTATATACCTCGGCCTTGATAAATCCCCGTTCAAAATCTGAGTGGATGACTCCAGCAGCCTGAGGAGCCTTGTATCCTGCTCGGAAGGTCCATGCCCTATCCTCATCAGAACCTGCGGTGAAGAAGGTACGTAGGCCAAGAATGTGGTAGGCACTACGGATCAGCTGGTTGAGACCGGATTCCTGAAGCCCTACAGCTTCGAGAAATTCCTGCTTCTCCTCCTCGGTTTCCAATACAGCAATCTCAGACTCAATCTTTCCACAGATAACCACTACCTCTGAACCTTCCCCCTCAGCGACAGCTCTTACCTGCTTCACGAAGGCATTTTCTTCAACAATGCCTTCCTCATCTACGTTGCAGACATAGATGACCGGTTTGAGAGTGATCAAGTGAAGGTCAGAGACCAGTGCAAGCTCATCCTCATCAAGTTGCAGACTACGAGCGCTCTTTCCCTGCTCAAGACAATCCTTAAGGCGAGAGAGTACAGGAAGAGATTTCTCCATCTCTTTCTGTGCTTCTTTGCTCAGTCGATTCAGCTTGTTTTGTTTAGCCCATCGGTTTGTCACCGTGTCGAGGTCAGCAAGAGCCAACTCAATGTTGATGGTCTCGATATCCCCAAGTGGATCGATCTTATTATTGACATGAACGATATCGCTGTTTTCAAAGCAGCGAACCACGTGCGCGATTACCCCTACTTCCCTGATTGAGGCGAGAAACCGGTTACCCAGCCCTTCTCCCTTGCTTGCACCTGCTACCAACCCTGCAATATCGACAAATTCGAATGTTGCAGGAATAACCCGCTCTGGCGGAATCAAGGTGGCAATCTTGTCCAGCCGCTTATCAGGAACGGAAACGATTCCCACGTTGGGATCGATGGTACAGAACGGATAATTCGCTACTTCGGCAGGAGCTGCCGTAAGTGCTGAGAATATAGTAGATTTTCCTACGTTGGGGAGCCCAACTATGCCGCAATTAACACCCATGATTCACCTCATTATCGGCTCAATGTGAGCCAGCTAACGAAGTGTATCACATATTGACTTGCTCGTTAACCAGCCCTATAGTCAACACCAATGGGTAGTACACATACAGAAGACACTGAAAAGAATATTTCCAGCCACGACATACAAGATGAACGACAGAGAGCACTGCTCTTGGTCCTTGTAAACAGTGAAGACACACCACAAACCACGCAAAACCGTGCACAGGAACTGGAGGCCTTGGTAGACACCATGGGTCCAATTACCATTCATACTGAGCATATCCCGCTCAGGAAGGTGCACAGTGCAACCATGATCGGAAGCGGTAAGGTAGAACAGATCAAGGCCCTGATAGAAGAAAAAGAGCCTGACCTGATCGTGTTCGACTGCCCGATCAGTCCTCGCGTGCAGCGCAACCTGGAGAGCATTCTCTCCATCTGTGTGATAGACCGCGATGAAGTCATCCTTCAGATCTTTGCTGACAGAGCGGCAACCAAGGAAGCAGTACTGCAAGTTGAACTCGCACGACTCGAATATTCGCTGCCCAGACTAACCAGAAGATGGACCAGTCTTGGACGGCAACATGGTGGAGTGAAGGGAACCCGCGGAGAGGGTGAAAAACAGCTTGAGCTCGATAGACGGCAGATTCAGGAGAAAATTGTAAGCTTGAAAGCACAACTGGAGAAAGTAGTGCAACAGCGCAACACCCAACGTAGCCAGAGAATGAATACCAACATTCCAACGGGTGCCATCGTTGGCTACACCAACAGTGGAAAGTCCAGCCTGCTCAATGCCCTTACCAGTGCAGGCGTCCTTGCAGAGAACAAGCTCTTTGCAACCCTCGATCCCACCACCAGAAAGGTAAAGCTCCCAGGAGGGGAAGAGATTCTGCTCTCCGATACTGTCGGATTTGTCAGCGACCTACCCCACCACCTTGTCCAGGCATTCAAGAGCACGCTCGAGGAGGCCCGTTTCGCAGATTTTCTCATCATTGTCTGTGATGCTGCTCATCCCAATATGCTTGCTAGCTACACGACCACCGTTGAGGTACTTGAGGATCTTGGCTGCACTGATAAACCAGCAATTGTGTTGGCAAACAAGATGGATATGGTACGTGACGCTTTTGCTGTCAGCAGGCTCAAGTCACTCTATCCAGTGGTAATAGAAACATCCATCAAAGAAGGAACCGGTCTCGAATCCCTGCTTGAGCAGATTACCAAAACCCTTGGAGACCTCTATCCCACGGCAACCTATTTCATCCCCAACTCCCGTCATGACCTGGTTGCACATATCCACCGCCATGGACAGGTTGAGTTCATTGACTACCAAGGGGAGGGAATCTTGGTAAGAACGAGAATCCAGCCTCGTTTCCAAGGTCCGCTCAGTGAGTTCCGCAAGTCATAAAAAGTGCCACCCAATAGAAGGTGACACCAATTCGATTTTACTGACTTTCTGAACCTAGAGTCTCCAGAGAGCACCCAAAGCTCCGTACCATCCGAACATTTCTCTATCGCCTTGGACAACACGCAAGGCTGGACCTGTTCTCAGATAAAAATCAAGAGGGAGATCACTATTGTCCAGATGATAGGCAATGCCTGCAGGGATTATGACCGCAAGATTAAAGTCATTCCCTAAGTTCATTGCTACACCACCACCAACGGTGACATCAAAATCGAGTGTATCAATACTGAATTCTGCTACTTTATAGTTTGCAGCTGCATCAATGGCAAACGTACTGCCAAATGCATCAAATCCAAGATTTGCTATAACGTCTAGGTCGTCCAGACGGAACTGTCCGCCTACGCCGCTGTTGGTTCCCAAGTTCAGTCCTACCGCAAGGTCGGTCTTCGAAGCTCTCTCCGCTGCTGTAGCAGGAAGCAGTACCATAGCCAGTAAAAGTACAGCAAGTAATACTTTCTTCATACGCACTCTCCTTCTGTAGGATAAACTCCTACCAATAATTTTGTTATGTAAACTATACCATAAGCAAAATTTCTTGAACAGGCAAACATATAGGTGGATCTGGATAAAATCATTAGAGATTGAGCTACTGGTGTTTTTTTTCAAATCTGGGTACCATACATTCAGAGAGGAAGTGTAAAAAATGAATAGACATCTTACCCTTCGTGGTGCCCTTATTGCTCTTGTCGGTTTACTGGTGATCACCGCCAGTTCCATGTATGTAGCGCTCAGAATGGGAGCACTGCCCTGGCCTACCATCTTTGTAACGGTGGTCAGCTTGGCAGCGTTGAAACGGGCAAAAGGTTCCACACTCCAGGAAATCAATGTAACCCATACCATCATGAGCTCAGGGGCTATGGTTGCAGGGGGATTGGCATTTACCCTCCCAGGGCTCTGGATGATCGACCCAGATGCAAATTTTTCAACGATCAGCCTTATCATCCTGACTGTGGTTGGTGCTATTCTGGGAACCTTGTTCTCTGCACTGTATCGAAAGAAGCTCATCATTGATGAGGCACTCCCCTATCCTATGGGTATTGCAAGCTACAACACCCTGCAAGCCGGAAGCAAAGGTGGAGCAGGCGCAAAGACGCTCTTTGCATCCATGGGAGGCTCGGTTATCTTTACCGTCTTCCGTGACGGGTTTGGAAAAATCCCTGCCTTGCTGACCCTATTCAAGGGAAGCGCCATGATTCCTGCCTTCTCCATCTGGGTAAGTCCCATGGCAATGGGAATTGGGGCCATCATTGGCCCACTGTTTGCCTTGCTCTGGTTTGGTGGTGCGATCTTTGGGTATTATATCCTGACCCCCCTAGGCATCCAGCATGGATTGTTTGCCTCAATGGCGGAAGCAGACGTGTTCCGCTCCAACCTGGGAATTGGCTTGATGATCGGAACAGGTCTTGGTGTCTTCTTCAAGGCAGTAGGAGCAAAACTGCTTGCCCAGAAGAAACTTGAAGACAAACCCAGAACAGCATTCAACAGAACTACGCTGGTTGTTGCATTGGTACTGCTTTTCTCAGTAGTTTTGCTCTCACTTGGAACAGAACTCGGCCTGATCGAGGCACTCGTCCTGATGGCAGGCATCTATCTTGCCACCTACCTCTCGGGCATGTTGACCGGCCAGACAGGCATCAACCCAATGGAAATATTCGGTATCCTGGTCTTGCTTGTCATCCAGCTTATCGCCAACCCTTCCCTCATCGCTTCCTTCAGCATTGCCGCGGTAGTAGCAGTTGCCTGTGGGTTGACCGGTGATGTCATGAATGACCTAAAGAGTGGTTATCTCCTGAAAACCGATCCTAAGCAACAAATTCTTGGCGAGGGTATCGGGGGAGTCATCGGTGCAGTGCTCTCTGTGTTCGTCCTCTTGATCATGAAAGCTTCGTTCGGTGGATTTGGAACTGCTGAGTTGCCCGCTCCCCAGGCAGCGGCAGTATCTGCTATGGTTGGAGGTCTTGGTCATATCCCTGCATTCCTTATAGGCCTCGGAATCGGTCTGGTGCTCTACCTTGCAAATATCCCCAGTGCAACCCTTGGGCTTGGTGTATACCTGCCAATCTACATCAGTTCCATCATGGGCCTCGGAGCACTTATCTCCGGTGGCTTGAAACTGGCTCTCAAAAAGCGCACTGAGGCAGCAAAACTACAAGACAAGACTGGATTGGTCGCCAGCGGCTTGCTTGGTGGTGAAGGCATCACTGGAGTAGCTATCGCTATCCTTTCCATGCTGAAGTAGGTATACTAGGAAAATGGAACAAACAAATACTATTCCACGCTCTCTCTATGGGCTGGATGCAGAAGCTATTACAGAAGTGCTTTCCCTTCCCAAGGCCTTCTATGGAAAACAGATTTATCAGTGGCTCGTCAAGGGTGTCACCTCGTTCGACGAGATGACCAACCTTCCCAAGGCTGAGCGATTACGTCTCAAGGAAGTGATGGGGAGTGCTGTCTCATCAACAGTTGAAACCAGTGAGACCGATGAAAGTGGAGCCACAAAGATGGGCATCCGTCTCCACGATGGTAGAGTCGTCGAGTGTGTCCTGCTTATAGACAAGCGTGGCCGGCATACAGCATGTCTTTCCAGTCAAGTTGGTTGTGCAATGGGATGCACATTTTGCAGAACAGGCACCATGGGCTTGCTGAGGAACCTTACTGCCGATGAGATCATCGAACAATACATTCACCTCCTAGCGGTAAGTGACCAGCCCATCACCCATATCGTGTATATGGGAATGGGAGAGCCCTTGGCAAACATCAATCCGGTAATCCAATCGATCCACTACCTACATGCAAAAGAGAGCTTCAACATCAGCCTGAGAAGGATAACCATCTCCACCTGTGGAGTGGTCCCTGGTATCTTGCGACTTGCAGAACAAAAACTCCCAGTAAGGCTCGCTGTCTCCTTGGTAAGTGCGGACAATCGCCTCCGCTCGAAGATTATGCCGGTAAATGAGAAGTGGGATATCATGGCTCTGAAGAAAGCATTGATGGTGTACCAACATGTTGGAGGAAAACGTTTTACCATCGAGTACTGCATGTTGCGTGGTGTAAATACCGATGAGTTCGGCGCCAAGAAGCTTGCTACCTATGTAGCAGGCATGAATGTAGTGGTGAATCTCATCCCCTGGAACCCCGCTGAGGAACTCCCGTATGAGACCCCAAGCGAAGATGAGATCGATACCTTCTGCCGTGAACTTGACCGATACCGAGTCAATTATACCAGGCGACTATCACGGGGCAGAGAGATCAACGGGGCATGCGGACAGCTGGCGGTGCCCATCAACAAAGGTCTCGACTACGAGTTGATGATCGATGATGAGGATGACGAATAGTTACCACAATGCTGAAAATGATAAGAAGCCCTGCAAAGGCAGGGCTTCTTTTATGTACCGTTATTAAGCAAGAGTCATGTTACTGCAGAACAGCCTTGATCCTTCTCACTCCTGCCGAGGAGGATTGCTCTTTGAGAATCTTGAAGTGACCCATACTCCCGGTACTCTCCACATGGGGGCCTCCACAGACCTCCTTGGAGAAATCCCCGACTGAGTAGACTTTCACCTGCTCCCCGTACTTGCTGTCAAAGAATGCGATCGCACCTTGTGCTTTTGCTTCCTCTACGGTCATGGTCTCAAAGGTTACCGGTAGATTGCGCTTGATCTGCTCGTTGACCATATCCTCGACCTGTTGTATCTCTTCCTTGCTCATGGCAGAGGGATGCGTGAAGTCAAAGCGGAGTCGCTCGGTTGTAATGTTGGAGCCCTTCTGACCAACATGCTCGCCAAGCACCGTTCTCAATGCCTTATGCAACAGGTGGGTTGCTGTATGCAGCGCAGTGGTTTTCTCGCTATGATCGGCAAGACCACCCTTGAACTGCTTGTCTGCACCACTTCGGCTGATCTCCTGGTGCTTCTCAAATGCAGCATTGAAGCCAGCCTCATCAACGGTGAACCCATGCTCTGCAGCCAACTCCTTGGTAAGCTCGATGGGATAACCATAGGTATCGTAGAGCTTGAAGGCGGTTCTTCCGCTGATCTCCCGGTTTTTTCCCTTGAGCAGGTTGGGAAGCATTTTCTCAAACTCCCGCTCACCCTTTGCCAGGGTCTCGGAGAACTTTGCCTCTTCCTGAGCCAGCTCCTTCAGGATGAAATCCTTGTTATCCAGAATCTCAGGGTAGGGCTTCTTATAGAGTTCAAGAACGATAAGTGCAAGCTCTCCGAGGAAGGAACCTTCAATTCCCAACTTATGAGCATGCCTCACTGCCCTTCTGATCAGACGGCGCAGGATGTAGCCCTGACCTACGTTGGAGGGAGCCACCCCTCTCTGGTCTCCAAGGATGAATACACTGGTACGAATATGGTCTGCTACAATACGTACTGAGGTGTCAGTCTCCTCATCATTACCATATTGTTTTCCAGACAGTTTCTCGATTCCTGCAATGATTGGGGTGAATACCTCTGTCTCATAGACAGATTTCTTACCCTGAAGGATTGCAATAGTACGTTCGATTCCCATACCGGTATCGACGCACTTTCTCTCCATCTCACTATAGGTACCGTCACTGTTCTTCTTGTACCCCATGAAGACATCATTCCAGATCTCAAAATATTTCCCACAGGAACACCCGGGGCGGCAATCAGGGCCACACGTCG
Organism: uncultured Sphaerochaeta sp.; assembly: GCF_963677075.1. Taxonomy (NCBI): domain Bacteria; kingdom Pseudomonadati; phylum Spirochaetota; class Spirochaetia; order Spirochaetales; family Sphaerochaetaceae; genus Sphaerochaeta; species uncultured Sphaerochaeta sp. The sequence goes on from NZ_OY781873.1 coordinate 3,064,927, forward strand.
GTCTTCCGGTATCGATGAACATCTCGCTGTCTGGACCACAAGGACCGGTTTCTCCTGCTGGTCCCCACCAGTTATCCTCTCTTCCGAGATAATAGATACGTTCTGGTGGAATTCCATATCCTTCCCATGCAGATGCAGCATCCTCATCACGGGGAACCTCATCATCTCCTGCAAAAACAGTCACAGACAAGAGGGAAGGGTCAATGCCAAGGACCTCTGTAAGGAACTCATAACTGAAGGCTATTGCTTCCTTCTTGAAGTAATCCCCAAGGGACCAGTTACCCAGCATCTCAAAGAAAGTGAGATGGTGTGGGTCCCCTACCGCTTCAATATCTCCGGTTCGGATACACTTCTGGTAATCGGTAAGGCGGGTGCCTGCTGGGTGTTCGCTTCCCATGATATAGGGTACCAAGGGGTGCATACCGGCGGTGGTAAACAGGACCGTTGGGTCGTTCTCGGGAATCAAGGAAGCACCACTGATCTGGGCATGATCCTTGGATACGAAGAAATCAATGAATTTTTGCCGTAATTCGTTGGCGGTGAGCTGGTTTTTCATAATAGTTGATAGTAGTCTCCCCGACGTTTTCATGTCAAGGATGTTCAGCCCCCACTATGCGTGTAGTGTTCAATGAAAGCAGGAAAATTGAGAATCATATTGCTTTTCTCTTTCTGAAAGAGGAGGTGTTCGAAATCACGTTGTTTCACTTTAAGATCAACACGCGAAATTCGTTCTTTGAGAGCTTCTTTCAACATGGCAAGATTCTCAATATTATGTTTTGAAGTGAGATACGCATAGTCGGGCGCTGTTTGGGAAAGTAGAAATTGTGCATCATAAAAATCTCTACCTTTTGATCTTTGCAGAAGAGCTGAGAGTTTCATTGAACACAGCGTTGCATCTGGCGGAACAGGAACAGGAAAGAAAAAACCACAGCTTTGGATAAAAGCGCTCGTAACCGGATAGGTGTAGCCTTGATCCTGAGCTTCAATTTTTATGAGAAATCTTGCATTCCTATAACCGCTAAATTGAAGTGTGTAGAGCAGTTCAGGGAAATAGAGACTCCTTCTAAAAGCCTGCAGCCCTTCGTGCTCTTTCTCTTTCGGTATTACCTGATACCCTAGACGCCGCAAATATACCAGAATGCTATCAGTCATATGCATGAATTCAGTCTGTGTCATATCTACGCAGTCAAAATCAAGATCTTCACTAAAACGATCTATATGCTTAATAAGGCGAAGATTGGTACCTCCAATGAACACCATATGTTCGATATACTTTGTTTGTGACAAAAATTCCAATATCTGGCATTGAATGTATTCTTTAAGCAGATACGGTTGCAGTTCATTCAAGTCTCGTAAATATGCAGGAAAGTACTGTAGCAATACACTCTTATCGATCATAATCTATACGCCTCTCGTAATTTCTCCACCCTCCGTTTGAGTGACTCAACGCCATACTGTTCGGTATAGTTGGTAAGACGATCAATCTTTAGGATGTCAAGATCCAACCTTAGTCCCAACATATCTTCTACTGTATGGTACTGTGGATAAAGATACAGAAGATCCAAAATTGCTTTTTCCGGATATGCTATATGCACTCCCCAAGACGGGTGAAACGCAGAAGATTCTATGGTATAGCCAAAAAATGAAGAACTACGAATCGTGTGATAGGTAAACTGGCCAAATTCATTGGTAAAATACGCTGTTTTTCTACTAGAAACACTCGTGACCTGTACCACAGCCTCTGGAATCATACCCCAAAAGGCAAGAGCACTATGTATGCTGATGTATGAGGGTTGATACATCTTGTTTGCAAAATACAATTGAGCATCGCCAGAGCGAAGATATTCTGGAAATGTATATACATTTTGTTTCAAACGAATAAGTTTATGTTCCTTCACCCAGCGTCCAATAGTATTCCGGCTCACCGAGAACCGTGCACCTGACGCTACTTGCTGAAGGGTAAAACAACCCATCGGTGAAAAGATTTCCTTGAATTCCAGATAGGAAGCACGCTCTTTTATTTCCATAACGCACTAATTATAGTGCATTATAGAAATATAACAAGATACTGGTGCTGTGAAAGGACTCTTACTCCTCCAAAGCAAATAGATCGAGCTGTATTGCAGTATCCTTGGGTCTTCCAACAGTTCGTTTTGTCTCCATCGCCTTCTTCAGAATACGGGGAAGGTCTTCACTCTTCCTGATCACAAAGACCCTGCTTTGGCCTGCAAACTTTCTGGGCCAAAGAATACTTCGGTTCTCTATGCTGCTTTGGTAGATGAAGAGATACTTTTTCTGTTCCAAGGCAAAGGAAGCCTGCCGTACAGCCCCTCCCCCGTCACGGTCCTCTACCACCACAGAAGCAAGACTCAAGGCACTCATCAGGCGATTACGAAGCAGGAAATGCCATTTCTGGGTAGTGGTTGAAGGAGCAAATCGACTGACTACCACTCCACTCTTGGCAATTTCACCTTGTAGTTCTGTGTGCTCCTTTGGATAACACTGACAGAGCGGGGTACCGATGACCGCCATGGTAGGAGCACCAGAGGTTAACGCTCCCTTGTGGGCCACCCCGTCAATACCAAGGGCAAGTCCACTTGCAACCACATACCCGGCTTTAGCAAGTGCATGAGATGTCTGTAAAGCCAATTTTTTCCCTTCAAGAGAGGGCGATCGAGTTCCGATGACAGAAACCGAAGGAGCCTTCAACAGGGATACATTTCCCTGTACATAGAGAAAACGCGGAGCATAGGCAAAAGTGTTCACCTGGGATGGCCAGAAGGGACTGTGTTCATCAATAACCAATACTTTATCACCCATCTCCTCAAAGAATGGTCGACAATGATAGTAGGCTTCACTGATTTTGTTCTCTTCCGTTGCCATGAAGGAAGCATACTCTTTGATATGCAAAGGGAGTGGATCGGTCACATCAATGCGAGAGGAAGCCAATGAAAAGGCTTCCCCTGCTTTTGATTCTGCTCCACCGCATGCTCTAACGAGTGTTTCATAATGCAGGGCCTTGACTGCTGTTGCATCCATGCCTTGACTCTACCACTGTTGTCCTGTTTGGGCAATCGAGCGAAAAACTGGCTTTACCTACAGAGAGCTTCAGCGATATCCCTCATCCCTGAAAGGTGTTCTTCAGTCGGATTCCAATTGACCTTCATCTCAGGTTCCACAACAGAGAAGCCTGACTTTGAAAGTTCCTCGCGTAGGATACCTACCCCTTCTCCGCTCCAGCCATAACAACCAAACACCGCAGCCTTCTTTTTCTTGAACTGCAGCTCAGAGAGGAAGTGGAGCCAGCCACCGACTGAAGAGAGTATCGACTTACCGACAGTGGGAGAACCCAAGGCTATTGCCTTCGATTTAAACACCTCAGTCATGATATCATTCTTGTCTGTTTGACTGATACTGAACACTTTCACTACGGTATCCCCATCCAGAGCTTGAATCTCTCCAGCCAAGGCATGTGCAAGCTGTTTCGTGCCGTCCCACATGGTGTCATAGACAATAGTGATCTGATTCTCCTGATAGGAGTCAGCCCAAGCAGCATATGCATTGACAATTTGCATTGGGTCATCGCGCCAGATGGCGCCATGGCTTGGTGCGATGATATCGATTGGGAGGTTCAGAGCCACAATCTCTTCAATCTTTCGTTTTACCAGAGGCGAGAATGGATTGAGGATATTCGCATAATACTTCATTGCTTCAGTCCAGAGCAAACATTGGTCAGCCTTATCATTGAAGAGTTCCTCAACCGCATAATGCTGCCCGAAGGCGTCATTCGAGAAGAGAATATTATCACCGGACAAATAGGTTGCCATGCTGTCAGGCCAATGCAACATCCTCATCTCAACAAATACCAACTGCTTTCCGTTACCGATATCCAGGCTGTCACCAGTTTTTACCACTTGATAATTCCACTCAGGGTGGTGGTACTGCCCGACAAGGGACTTGACTGCATTGGCCGTACAGTAAATCGGGAGGTTGGGCACTTTTTCCATGAGGTACGGAAGCGCTCCACTATGATCGACTTCCCCATGATTGACAACAATGAAATCAAGCTTCTCCAGGTTGATCTCCTTTTCAAGATTCTCCCGGAACTGTTTATCATAGGGTTTCCAGATGGTATCGATGAGAACGGTCTTCTCCTCTTCAATGAGGTATGCGTTCTGGCTGGATCCATGATTTACGGAATAATCATCACCATGGAATTTCTGCAACTCCCAATCAATCTTACCAATCCAAGAGACATTGTTCTTTACCAGTCGCTTCATGCATCAACTCCTTCTGCATACTTTGGAAATAGGATGCTGTTCTCTTTATAGATGTGCAAGAAGATATCCTCCACCAACTGCTTAAGCAGTGCGTAGGTGGCCCGATAGGTTGCACAACCATCAGAGGGAGCGGTAAAATCATTTGTTGCCTTGATCAAGCTCTTGATCAAATCACCAGCTGCCTCATGCTCCGATTCCAGAGCGACAACCTTATCATAGGCTTCTTTTGTAGCCTCACTCTGCATCAGGGGGAACACTTCCTCTTCCTCTTGCACAAAGTGTAGCATGAGTTCAGTACGAAGGCTACTGAAGAGGGTATAAACTTCTCGCAGTTCATCCTTGTGTCTTGGATAATGGGCTGAGAGCAAGGTAAGGAGATTCCCATCGATGGATGAGAGCAATGCTCTCTCATCCTTATGGTGTGTTGCCAAGAGGTGAGAGATGAGTTCACTCAATCCCATTGTATATATATCCCCAGCAATCACCTTGTTGTGTTTTTCATCTTGCTCTGCAATAAAGGATTCCAACTTCTTGAGCGTGGACTTGATTTCATACCCTTGCTCCTCGAGTGATTCGTACAGCAAGTGGTCACCTCCACAACAGTAGTCGATATGATGTTCATTCAGGAAAATAGTAGTAGAGGGATTATGTTTAACCAGTTCTGAAAGTTTGATGTTCTGCATTTTGTGACTCCTTGTTTCTTGGTTTCAGTCACAGTGTACAGAATCATTGAGCACTCAACTATGATTCAAATCAACTTTCAAAGGAAATTGCTTCCAATTTAGCCATATCAAGAATCTGGAGTTTCCCCTTCCCCTCCACACGGAGAATCCCTTCATCCTTCAAGGAAGAAAGTTTCCGGTTCACGGTCTCCTTGGTCAGATGGAGTGCACTGCCAATGTCATCCTGGGTGAGATGGAGTGTGGTACTAGCGGTTTTCCGATACCGTTCAAACAAATACATGCAGATACGTTTCTGTATATCAGAGGTGGAGAGCATCTCAACTTGCAGGCGATACTGGTCAAGTTTGGCATTCAGGTAGGTCATGGATTTCAGGGCGATTTCAGGTTTCTGAAGGATCAGATGCTGAAGCTCTTCCGCCTTGATCATACAGATCCCGAGGGGTTCTGCTGCTACTCCCGTCTCCCTGGCGACACTGGAAAGAAAGAGCTGGTCACCTCCATAAAAATCCCCAGGAAAGAGCGTGTCAAGAATATACTCTGAACCATCACTGCCATAGCGAACCAATTTCAGGGATCCCTTCCTGACTAGGTAGAGACTGTCTGCCCTATCACCTTCACGAAAGAGGACAGATCCAGGGGCAAGCTCAATCTGTCGGATCAAGCGTTGCACTTCCTGGATTTGCTCATTCTCCAGATTCTGGAAAATGGGTATATGATGCAAACATGGTTCACTCCCGTTTGCACAAAAGCTGCACTGGTGTGTTGTTTCCAAGATTTAGTCGTCCTCGTACAGTTCGTTGACGGTAGCCCAGGCGTCTCCATCACCTAAACGCAGTCCCCTCAGCAGTTCATATTGATGAAGCAATACCGTAAGGTGCTTCTTTTTGACTTCTTCGGGATCTTCAATTCCCACCACAGCCTTCAATTCTGCGCTCTGGGAAGGGAGGGCCATCACCCGATTATACTCCTCAACCATCCTCTTCTTGGTCAGATGGTAAAAATCCTGTACATCCAAGATCAAGGGGGGCATGTAATTCCGACGTTCCAAGTCCTGTGCGGTCTTTTCAATCTGGGCTTCACTTGCATCCGGTCCCAAGCTTTCATAGCTTGCCTGTAAATCATCCATGTGTTGTTCCTCCTACCCCTATGATACTGAAGGTTGGGCTAAAAAGCAAAACGAATAAGAGAGTATGAAATATTTGAGACCAAACGTCATTCCATGGTTTTTCTGTAATTCAATATCTAAAGCATCAGTATTTTGCATTAACCCTTCATCTCAGACTCCATAAGACGATGAAGCCTGTAGCCTGAGAATGTCTTCACTCTCTGCTTCTATATGCCACCGCTCACTGCATACTGCGTGCAGGAATGCCGCATCATGACTGATACACACCAAGGCACCCTCCCACCCCCCTAGGGCTTTCTCCAAGGCTAGGCGGGATGGAAGGTCAAGGTGGTTTGTCGGTTCATCAAGTAAAAGCACTGAGATAGGTTCCTCGAAAAGTAGGCTGAGCAGAAGTTTCTTCGCCTCTCCGGGGCTTGCCAGGACCGAGGAGCGAATGAGAGCAGGGTCACTTCCAAGTCTTGTAAGGCTGGAGAGAACACGTCCCTTGGTTACAGGATCCATGGAATGCAGATCCAGCAAGGCTTGTTCGCATGCAGAGAGTTCTTGCTCTTGAGGAACATAGGCTACCTGTATTCCCTGTGCTGTAATCAAGGAGCGTAGATGCTGCATGAAGGTGGACTTGCCACTTCCATTCTTCCCCGTGATGGCAACACGGTCCAAAGGACCAATCTCTAGCAAATCAAAGAAGAGCTTTCTCTCAGGGCCCAAGGGTAAACTGCCCGTAGGAATACGGACGATCAGGTCTCGCTTCAGGGGATTACTCCCGATGGTAATGCCCGAGACGGGTCCTTGCAGATCCAACTTGTTGGCCTCGGCTAGACCGCCTTGGATTTCCTGCATCGAGGAGTGTAGGTGCACTGCCCTTGTTTCCATCTGAGCTTTCAGCCTACCTGCTCTCCCGTCTGCACCAGAGAGCCGAGCCCCATCAATCTTTGCTTTGGCATCATGATCCTTGGCATCGATATTCCGTTTTGACTTTCTGCGGTCCTGAACGCTGGCTATCTGGCTTCTTCGCTTCAGCTCTGTAGTGATTCGTGATACCTGCTTCCGCGCGTTTTGGAGTGTTTGTTGTGAGGATTCAGAAATCCTGCTTGACTCCTGTAATGCCACTGAGGGTCTACAGTGCAGTACCCTGACATAGGGAGCATGGACAATGACCGTATTGGTGCAGAGCCTGTCTGAGAGAGCGCGGTCATGACTGACCAGAATCCCGATGCCCTTAAAGCTTTCCAGAGCATCACCGACCATCCTGATCGCATCCTCGTCCAGATGGTTGGTTGGCTCATCAATGGTAATGGCTTGAGGCTCCTCGTAGAGGGCACAGCCGATCTGGGCACGTTTTCTCTCTCCATGGCTCAGCGTTTCCCAGCGATAGAACCAGTCTCGATCAATCTGCAACAGACCATGGAGCCTGCAGGCTTCCCTGTCATAGGCTCCAGCAAAGGTTTCGAAGTTTGGAGGAGGGTCATCGGTCCTCTGTGCAACATAGGTAGTATGGTCTGGACGGATAACTGTTCCTTTCTCTGGTTTCAGAATTCCGCTTGCAAGTTGCAGCAGGGTACTTTTACCGGCCCCATTTGCTCCAAGAATCGCGGTCCAGCCAACAGCAAAGGTCAGATCGATGTACTCAAAAAGAGGCAGTGTTGCTTGTGGATATTGAAATCGCAATGATGATACATGAATCGTTGTCTTGCCCATGATTTTGGTCTCCCTTATCGGGGTACGGGCATATTTCCGGTGGAGCTAACATAACTATACCAATCGAATACACCGAACCCCTCATTTGTGTTGTGAGTGTTCTACTTGTGTGATTCGATTAGTTCTTCATTGCTGTAAGGCGCTCCATGATTTGTAGTACTTCTATCTTTTTATACCAGACTACAGAAGGATTAGCAATGCTGGTTCATTTGTATCTGTTGGCATGCTCTGTGAAGAAATGTGTTTTCCTATCATGATATGCACTTAATATAATATTGTATTGTAATTACTTAAATTATTTTCTATTTGTAATTGTTGAATCCAGTTCTATATGGAACGTATAATCCAGAGAAAGTTGGAATAAACCAGAGAAGATTGCGAAATTAGAGGGGATAGCTGGTGTTTGATGGTTGTTTACCAGATATTCCCTCTTTTTGTTTAATAAACAATCAACGCCTGAATAAACAGGGGAATTGGACTTTTCTATGAAAACAGGCAGAAAATAATAAACGGCCAGTAAACACCTTTCGCGAAAAAGGGAAGAGGGGATTGCGAAATTCCTTGTGGTGGATGGAATGGTTCAAGAGCGACCAGGTATGGCCGCTCTTGATAGTTGTTCTCCCTGCCTTATTAAACAGCTCTATGCACCCTGTTGGTCAGCAATAAACGCAGAGTAAGCATCCTTGATTCCCTGGGTGTGGACTGCATTACATACTGCCTTTACCTCATCAGGTTGACTGGCGATGTCATCCGTAGGGGCAATCACATAACGGTGATAAGCCCTTGAGATTTCCACCCCGTCCCGTTCGATGACGATTGCCTGTCTTACTTGTACGTGCTTGAATTCTCCTACGATTTCGATTTTGTCTATTACTGTTGATTCTGTTAACATCTAAACGCTCCTTATGCGGTTGTGTAAATAATATGTAAATGTAATTCACTGACTGTACTTTTCATTTCTATCTGTCCTCCGATACCACTTCCGACAGACCAAAGTCGAGCTTTTGCAACGCTGTGTTCACACCAGCCAGTAGGATAATATCCGTCTGGAAATAATATCCCCCCAGCGTTGAAGGAAATTTTGACTGAATTTGGATACCCTGATACACTCAAGGTGGCAAAAGGCAAACTGACTTCCATATTACCACTACCTGTGTGTGCGCTCCAACCTATATCTATAAACACATTCACAATATTACCGTTTTTTGAATAACGCCCTGCGTTTCTAGTGTATGTTCCCACTCCTTCTGTAGTTCTTCCTGATATAACAGGGGTGTATGTCCCTTCCTCGTAATCATCCAGCAGATTTGCAGTGCTTGTCCCCCCTAGGAAGATCCCAGTAGGAGTGATGTTCCCACTGTCATCTATGGTCACCCCGGAGTTCTGGAGATCACCAGAGGTTCCTGAGAAGCGGGGGATGGCTTTGTCGGTGGATGTGGGGCGGGTGATTTTCTTTGTGTTCAGCTCATCAACTGCTTCCTGTAGATCTGTTGATTCCAGCCCCGATGATGCATGGTCATAACCCACTTGTGAGGCATCAGCATATGCGACCTTCCATGTAGATGAATCAGCATCGTAGACCTTGAGCACTTTCTGGACAGTATTGTAATAAACAGCCCCAGCCGAGGCAGTAGCGGGATCAGCAGCAAAGGCACCCAGCAACTTGGCATTGATCAGGGCCTCAGCCTCCTGGGATACTATTGCAGCATCCTCAGATGCAGCGGCACTCTGGGCAGCATTTATCTCTGATTGTGCAGCATTGTCCTTGCTGGCCTCAGCAGCCTGCGCACTTGCCAGGGCAGATGCTTCTGAGCCTGCTGCATTGCTTTCGCTGGTGGCTGCTGCATTCTTGCTTGCTAGTGCTGCGGCCTCAGAGCTTGATGCATTGCCTTCGCTGGTTGCCGCTGCGTTTTTACTTGCCAGGGCTGCCGCTGCAGAGTTTGCCGCATTGCCCTCACTGGTAGCTGCTGCGTTTTTGCTTACTAGTGCAGCCGCTGCAGAGTCTGCTGCATTTCCCTCACTGGTGGCTGCTGCTTCAACGGCAGCTTGTACATCTTCGGTAGAGCCATATATGGCCAGTACAACTGTTGCGGAATCCGCTGCATTGCCTTCGCTGGTAGCTGCTGCGTTTTTGCTTGCCAGAGCTGCCGCTGCGGAATCTGCCGCATTGCCCTCACTGGTGGCTGCTGCGTTCTTACTTGCCAGGGCAGATGCAGCCGCTGCCTCTGCCGCTTCCTTGAACGATGAATACATGGTGAGGTAATAATCAAAGACGGACAGCTCGGTCTGAATGATGGGATCTGGAGAAAGATTCTCCTGGACATAGATCAAAGCCGGTTCAGAAACCCATCTTGTGGTAACAACAGCAGCTTCCCCTACTCCATCCACAATCGTTGCATACAGCTGAATCTGCAGGCGTCCCGGAACCTGGGTGGCAAGGGAATCAGGAACCCAAGTAAGCTTGACCAGGTTGTCCTCGACAGTAGGAGCAAGGACCACTGACTCACCCTGTCCATACTTATTCTTATACTGCAGATACCAGGTGAAAGAAGCATTGGTGAGATCCTCACCATTCACAGAGGAAGCCAGAACAAAACGGATACCATCAATCCCCGTCTGCCCCCCAATGATAAGGTTCTTTATATCCTCAGTCGTAATCGTCTTCAGTCTGAGATGTGCATCAACCATGTGCTACCCTCCTATATATACATAAGTAGGATAGCAAATTGTCGACTCCCCTAATCAGATACAATTACAAGCATCTCGACTTGCAGGCGCAGGAAGATGAAGTTACACTCTGAGCAAAGGAGATGTATGAATGGAACATTTTATTATTTCAGCAATTGCGCTTAAGTACACAATTTTATCAGAATCTGAGCAAGAAGCAAAAAAGGTTGTAGACACATTTACTTCCGATCGTATCCATGGAGGCAATCGCCCTGAAGAATTCTCTTCAGAATTTGGATTCAATAATAGTGAGGGAGTCAGTTATCATTGGTCTAATACCAACATTTTCGTTGTCTACCAGAGTCTTGAAATAGTAACATACGTAGAGAGAAGATTATCAGACAATGAATTCCTTGCACTGTTTAGTGAATACATCAAGGAGAACTATAAGCTCAGATATGATGTTGAAAATATAGACAACCTCTTAGACATCACAATCCTTGATCATGTAGTTTTAAGAAGAGAGACCATTAAAGCAATAGAATCACCGCATAACCCCAAAAAATAGTTTACCTTAAGAAATATAAGAAAAACTCAGGGTTCTATTCAACAGGTTTGAACTTGATGTGATATTTCCCCCCAAACTCATCCGGGTGATTTTCAACATTAATCACATAATCAAAAGAGAATGGTTTGATGTCGCCATAAGAGTCGAAAAGCAGATATATTGAGTCCAATTCCATTTGCATATTATGTTTCAGTTTTTTCACTTGGAAGTGGACGTCATAACTCTGAGTCTTCTTAATGCTTTCCAAGGAATAATCAACTCCTAATCTCAACTGCGCAGAATTGCCAATATTTGACATCAAAGAACTGTATATTCCTGGATCTATCCTAGAGACTGGCATTGTAAAAAGTTCATGACTTGTTCTTGGAGGAGTAGGCCTAGCGGGCAAACTCGGTTCATGATAATTGCAAGCTTCCTCCTCATCTATTAGGCTGAAGCCATCAGGAAAATGTAGAAAAACATCAATATCTAATGCAACCTTCTTTCCTACGTTTGTAATGACTAGGTCCAGACAAAACAAACGTGATTTGTAGTTTTCATATCGGTTTTTTCTTCCATAATATTCCCGCAATTCCACTAAGTAATCGTCAACCTCTTTTTCGTAGCGATCTATTTCATCATCGGAGACACTATCAAACCAACCGAGGCTAACAATACCTAATTTTTTTCGATGCTCGAGGATATTTTTATATTCAAGTTGCGTTTTCAGCCTTTCAATTTTTTCTTCAATAATTGAAGGATCAACTCCCTTAACCTCTTTTAATTCGAATTCATGGAATTTTGCATCTGGAGAAGATTTTACATATAGGTCAAGTTTTGGACTAGCATTCTCGAAGCGCGCCAATTTTGCTTCCAGTTCTTTTATCTTTTTCGTATCATCATCAATACGGACATCCTCTTTCAACGAATCATCAAGCTTAACATTTCTGATATTCTTGTTTCTTGCCTTTTGCCTGAGACCAAAGTCTGATGTTACCAAAATGAGTTTTGAGATATCCTCTTCGAGAATCATCGAAGCAATCAACCGATCATCGCTCACATCAGGATCTAGTCCTTTCTGGTCCCAATCAATTTTTGGTTCAATACAAACAAAATTCAGGAAAACACCTTCCCTAATTTTCCCATTTTCTTGATATTTTTCAAATGCCTTTAAAATGTCACCGGCTCTTATCCGAATCCCTTTGTTCTGGTCAGAATCTTTTTTCTTATTCAATTCCCTTAAAACAATTGGTGCTACAACCAACGTTACTTCTTCTCTCGTTTCAAGAATAGAATGCCAATCAAGTGTATCGAACCGTTGAAAATGAATTAACACATTTGTATCAAGATAACATCTAAGCAAGACAATCACCTCCAAATCATGCTAATGGTACAGCACAATGGAGGCGAAGACCATCCTTAATTTCTTTTCCCTTATTACTCTTCCCACTCATTATAGAAGGCTAGTCTATCCACCAGATCCCTGATGTACGCCTTGGCAGCTCGCTTAGCTTCCAGAATTGCTGCAGCCCTTTCTTCTTCATCCCCTACATACTTGGCATATTCCAGCTGCATCTCATCGACAGTCATGCCCTGGTAGAAAGGCTTCTCAGGATCTTCCTCATATGATCCATCCTCCTTAAGCTGAGCCCTCAGGGTCTCAAATAGGAATCGTTTCTTGTCCTTTAGATACACAGAGCGAAGCAGGAAATCCCGCCTTCTCTGTGCTGCAGTCGGTTTCATCACCCTGCCGTACTCCTCGACAGACACCTCTACCGCATCATCCGGAAGATAGTCACTGACCACATACAATCCACTCTTGTTCATCTTAATAAACATCGTTTAAACCCCTTTTACCACCTAGTAAACACCTGTTAAACAGTGTTTATTTTACATACAACGCGCCACCAGCACCCCGGTATAGAGCCCCGGAGGCAAGAGACTCGACAGTGGCCGTATCATTGCCAGGAAGCTTCTTCATATACAGGTCATAGTCAGAACCAAAGTAACAACGAAAGGCCATGGATTGTCCACCCTCCTCAGAGAAGCCATCACAGGTGACCCCGTCAACAGTTACATCTGTGTTGTTTCTCAGGTCCACCCCATATCCGGGTATGTCAATGGTGATGGAGGACGGATCAATCGCCTGTACAGGGGCAACGGAGAATCCAATCCCCCTACTGACTGTCCCATCATCCTCTTCATAATCCGTATCAATCAGACCACTGAGGGAGCCATACGTTACCCAATGGTACTCGGTATGTGTCCCAAACCAGGGCCATCCGAAAATCCATTCATTCTGGACTGTATAAGCCTCATACGTGCACTTACTCGAACACCGATACAGAGAGTCCCCCGTATCCCCATAGAAATATGCAAAACATTCGATCTCGCTGCTTCCCCATGTCCCCAATGCTGTATTGGTAGCAAACATCACCCAACCAACATCCGGCTCCTCGCTGACCTCACACCGGTACAGATTGTTGAACCCTATCCCATTCGCCTGCGCCCAGACGCACAGGTCATAGGCAAGGCTTTTCTGTTGGACCTTCAGTGTCTGCAGGGAGGTAATAGCCCTTGAGGAAGGCTGGGCAATCAAGGCAGGATTGATAAGGATTTCAGTTTCGAAATTACCCCGTAGGTTGCATCGGGTGGCAGACATACCATCAGCAATCGCGTTTCTCATATAGATGTGCTTGTTGGTTACTGCCAAATCCCCGTTACCCATGATCAGCGCACGCTTCTTGATTGAATCGTCAGCTGAGTCTATGAAGTTGTTGTCTATTGCGAGGAGGTAATCCTCACCAGTCTTGATGTAGAACTCGGGGGCAATATCCCAGGCCCCCTCCTCATCCACCTGTCCGGTGGTAATCTTCACCGCAAAGTCCTCACGTTCGTCAATCGTTCCTGGCTTCAGCAAGGCGGTCTTTGCGTTTACATTGATGGAAGGATTGGTCCCCGGGGGGTAAGTTGGAACTTTGATTGATAATGCTCGCTCTCTGATGACTGACAGCCCGGATTGATACGCAGGAATTACTGTCCCATCCGTATAAATTTCCTCAGCATACTCTATCCCACTGATCTTACAGACTCGGTTTGTATCCTGGGTAATCTCGGTTATGAGTACCTTTAGGTTCTCTCTCTGAAGTACGCCCACGGCTACCAAATCACCGATCACAATGGTTTCATCGATAGGAGTTTTAAGCTGGAGCAAGCGTTTCGAGCTCTCAGCATTGACGATCTCATATGATCCAAGGATATGGTCAATAGTACGAATCCTGATGCCATAGTAGTTACCAGCCACCATGTCGATTTCGCTATCAAGTTCGATTGCGGTAATCAACCCCTCTGCATTCCTTATGACCCCCGAGACCCTTCCTTCCCCAGTCCCTAGCAGAAACTTGTCATTGCTCAGGAGAACAACGTCACCCCGGGTGCAGAGTATACCTTCGATATCACAAGACCAGCTGAACGTCCGCTTTCTCCTGGTAATTTCGAGAAGCCTATACCGGCCTACCTTGGCGACATGAGCAGGATCCGTAACGCCGAAGAGAGTAATCTCCGTACTCTCATCTTCGTCTGTCAGTACGCGGTCGAAGACAATAGAATCATTGACGATACTGACGTTTCTCTCTGATTCTTCATACCCTATCGACGCATCAACAAATTTCAGGTTGAGCACCTCGGTAGGTGATGAAAAATCTTTCTTCATGGAGAATCCTGCAGCATTCAATGGGGTGAACATCTGGGCAATGTATGGATTGATCTTGTCAATTATAATGCCGACTGAATCAGCAGACCGACGAATCTCAGCCATATTGCTCTGTGCAATCAAGTCGATGAGTTGCCCTATGGTGTAGTCCCCAGTAATCCAGGCATCACAATGGAATCCTTGATCCTCGCAGTACTGATAGAATTCCTCAAACTCATCCCAGACAATCTGGGTATCGGCAACCGGTCTCGGATTGACCTTGGAGTTTGTCAGCAGGTACAGGATGGCTGCAGCAGGGTTCCTGGTAGCAGCAGTTGTCCAGTGTGCAGAACCGGTATCGACACCATCCCATACTCTGGTATTAAGAGTACCTTCAACATTGATGCTGTCGATGGTCCCATTCAGCTGGTCGGTTGCCTTGATATCAACAGCCAGTAAACGGAGATTCGATGGGTTCAAAACAGGTATTGTACTGTCATCATTCTGGTTCTTTGTATAGCTCTGGAGAACATCGAAGTAGATAGTGTCATTGTAAGATGTAGTGGATCCTGCCTTGTTCGTTCTAGAAACCCTAATATCATAGGATCCATCGGCAGAACCGGATGGAGTAATCTCGTACATCTTTCTCCACCTACTCACATTCAGGGTAAGTGACTCATCAGCAAACACATTCCAGGTTCCATCTGGGATACGCCATTCAATCTTCACCCCGATGACAGTGGACTCCTTGTCAGATCCGTTGTATTTGTAGATGCCACTGGGAGCAATTACCCCTACGTTGATCTTGGTAGTACCGCTTGAGGTGGTTCTCTCGATGGGAGTAGCTGTACCGTCATTGGAAAGCTCAACCCCTATCTGGCTCTCTATGACTCTTGCCGCGTAAAGGGTGCTAGGGGTAAGGCTTGTCTGCACCCCGGTGTACTTGCTGATCAGAGTGTCCCCGATCTTGGCTGTAGCCATATCCAAAGACACGTCGGAGTATCCAAAGCAGAACTGCTGGACGAAGAACTGGTTATTATCCGCATACCTGGAATAGGGCAACGATGCGTGATCAGGATAGATACGCCAATGCCCAAGCAGAATCGGCAGCCGCTCCCCCTTTCTGGCTGAATTTGTTGAACCCCTTAGGGAGGGAGATGTTTGAATGTTTGGAAGGCTAGGGTTGGCTGTGAGTGCCTTATAAAGGGCAACGCCACCTAAGACAACACCTGCAACTCCCAAGACTATGGATGTTACTATCAAAGCCGTCACCCCCTTGGGGACTTCTTTGACAACAACAAATGCACCGTCACCAGCAATAGTGTGCAAGTCTGTAACCATCTCACCGTTCAGGAACACTTGGCTCTCAGGAGAGCACTGATATTGATCAAGCAGCTCACCAATGCAGGCACTGCCCTTGAATAAATGGTCCGAATATTCGCCGGTGAACAGGTTCTTCTGGATGCGTATCTTCATGCATACAGGGTAACATTTTGAGCGATTGTTACTTCCGAGGCCTGTAGTAAGCCAAGATCCTTTTCTTCAGCACCGAGGCTTTCTGATAAGAAGCCCCGGAGGCAGTCATGTGGATGATTCCACCCTTGAACCAGACCCCTACATGCAGCAGGTAGTTGAAACCTTTCATGTACACAATGTCGTAGTCCTGGGGAGAATCTACTTCCTGGAATCCTTCAATCGCATCATCCAAGGATGCTTGGTCCTGTACATAAGAGAAAAGAGGAAGCTCGGTTCCCAACTCATTTTGAAGTATAACCCTCACAAAGCCGTAGCAGTCGGAGCCTTGCTCTGTCCTGCCGTTCTCGAGATAGGGAATGGCAAGGTACTCCTGGATATTCATCCGAAGAGTCCGGGGAAATTGGTTGCATCATAAGCGGTTCCTGAAGCTGTGTATCCAAGTAGGCTTTTTTTTGCCAGTTCCAGTATAACGCTTCCATCCCCAGGTGCCGATACAGAATCAAGCATGAACTCAACAGGATTTTCCAGATACGTATCAGGAACATCAAACTGGATCAGCCCGACAGAAACCGCTACAGGGTCCAGCGTTTCCTGCAGTGCCTGTATGATCTGCCTGTCGATATCCTCAATCTTTATGTTGCTGGTTGCATCATCAGCCTGGGGATCTGCTGGAGTATAGTCGAAGCCTTTGGGAAGAAACTCCTCACCACTGATGACAGCCTGCTCATTGTTGTCGATGAATCTGAAAACGAAACCAGTGCCAATAATTTTCAGCACATTGCAGAAAATCTTCTCAGAAGAGGGTGCCAAGATCTCTTGCTTGGTTGAAAGAGTAATCATAGGTACACCTCCAATTTCAATGATGCTTCATGCTCTCCTGGCTTTACCTGCTTCGATGACCAACTGATGATCTTGGCAGTCACCTGCTCGTCGGTCACGAAATCATCATATATAAATGCTAGCGAACCATCAGCCAAGTCATCATGATGCCAATTCATGAAAGCCGTGAGCTGTGAATCATCAAGCATCAGGGTAGTGGAAAGCTCCATGATCCTGGCAGATCGCAAACGCCGTGTCTTTGCAGGACCGCGCTCAGGTTCGAACTTGAGCAGGTTGTCTTTCATGTTCATTGCCCATCCGATGTTGGGACCAAGAATTGTCTGTGGCCAGTATTTGTTATCCATGGATTCCTACCTTCTTCACTCCGTACCTATTGCCCAAGGACCTGTCATACCGACCCTCGGATATCTGCTTGTCAACAGCCTTACCTATGGAGATAAGGTATTCCCTCCCTTGGTCGGTTTCCCGCTCTTCTTGGGTTACCGCTGCACCTGAATAGTTGTTGATGGTTATTTTCACATTCGAACCTTGTCCGTATGTAGCATCCCCCTTGCGGACACTCTCTGCCATTGGAGCGGGGAGAATTGTTTCGCCCTGGTGAACAACTGCAAGCATATCCTCCGGTATATTTTCAGCCCCCACTGCAAATGACGGCAATGGTTGGGACTGGATAGCTGCTATCTGGAGAGCACCTGTCACCCCTGCAGCAACAGACAGTCCAACACCTGCCCAACCTCCTGGATCAGCCAAGGCTTTGACGATGGCAGACAGCATGGAGATTGTCGCAGTGAAAATATTAAGCTCCTTCTCGCGCTTTGCCTGCTCGATCTGGAGCTGTTGCTTCTTCTTGTCCGCCTCGTCCTCTATGCGCTGCTTCTCGATCGCCCTAGACTTCTCCTGGGCAAGCTCCATGTCACCAGCCTCAACTGCAGCATCATACTCATCCTGCAGCTTCTCGATGGCACTCTTTTCCTGTAGACCCAAGGCAGCAAGCTGGGTTTCTGTTTGTTTGTCAATTGCGTCAATCCTGGCATCAGTCTGTGAAGACAGAAATGCTGAAAACTCGCTGCTCAGATTGCTAATCGTACCTGATACGGTTGATACCACATCGAGCCAGAAATCCTTTGTCTTCTCTGCTTGGTCCTTCTGTAGTTGCACCTGCTTGTTTGCATAGTAGATGCCAAGGTCGTCCAGTTCCTTTTGGGTTGCTTCACCCTTATCCACCTTCTCCTGCATGGCTGCAAGCGCTGTATCCCGTTCCTTGTTCAGCAGTTCAAGGCGGAGCGTATAAGCCTTTTCGTACTCACCTTTCTGTTCCCACTCGGACGCTGCGGTTTTCTTGGAAGTGGCGGCCTGTTCTGACAGCATGTCGGTAACTTTTTTCGCGTTCTTGGCAAGGATGTCTGCCTTCTTTTTGTCAGCCTCCAAGATCTTCTTGGCATTCTCAGCAAGGGTTTCTGCTTTCTTTTTGTCCGCTTCCTCAATCGCCTTGTTTTTCTCCAGCTCGATGTCTATTGCTTCGTTCCTATAATAGATCCTGAGGTCACGAAGCTCCTGTTCTGTGGCTTCTCCCTTATCCACCTTCTCCTGCATGGCTGCAAGCGCAGTATCCCGTTCCTTGTTCAGCAGTCCAAGGCGGAGCGCATAAGCCTTCTCATACTCACCTTTCTGTTCCCACTCCGATGCTGCGGCTTTTTTGGAAGTCGCCGCCTGTTCTGACAACATGTCGGCAACTTCTCTCGCATTCTCAGCAAGGGCATCTGCCTTCTCTTGATCAGCTTCCAATAGCTGTTCATCTGCTTCCTTGTTAATTTGCTGTGTTTCCAAAATGAAGGCTGCATTGAGTGCCTTCAGTTCGTCCCATGCCCCGGCATTTGCCATGATGCGTTTGGTCAATTCATCGATGGAAAGAGTAGTAACGTCCTCCTCGGAATTAATAAGGTTTGCATCCAAGGCAAGCTTGCGGATTGCCTCTTCCCTCTCCGCTTTCAACAGACTGATTCGGATGGAAGCGGCATCTTTGAAATTACCGGCCTCTTCGGCTTGGTCGGCCTTCAATTCCTTGAGCTTGGTTTGCCAATCATTAGCTACGAAGATGGCCTGTTTTGTAGCCTCTGTATCAGCTTCGGTTGCATCGGTCTTTGCTGTCATCGCAGAGGCAAGATTGACAATGAGATCATACAATTCTTTGTCAGAATATTTATAGGATTCAATATCAATCAGCCCGTCCCTATAGAGTTGGGCCGTTGCAGCTAGTGCTTCCGTAAGTTCAGCATTTCCAGTTTCGTATACCTCTTGCCTGTCTTTGAATGTATTTGCAGCGTTTTCCAAATTCTTATCGAGCCGTCCTGAGATTTCTTCCCAGTTCGATGCAAGGACAGAAAGAGTGTTTCTCAGGGTTTGCTCATAGTCGCTCAGCTGGTCCTTGTCACCAAGGTTCTCCAGCATTTCATCGACAAATGACTTCCCCTTTTTCCCAATTTTATAGGCATCCATCTGAGCTTGGGCAAACAACATCTCTTCCTGTGCTTTCCCAATCTCTTTTGAGGTTGATTTATATTTTTTTGCAACTTCAGCAAGAGCTGTATACGCTTCTGCAGCGGCAGCCTGTTGTCTGATTTCAAGCAGAGTCCGTTCAGCCTGGCTCATGTTTTCTGTATCGCTGGTGAGTTGCTTTGTTATCTGACTGTAATCATAGGAGGCTTCAGCCAATTTATCGGTTGCCTCTGCAAGCTGTTCGCTAGGACCCTTCGCTGAGCTAATCAGGACTGTCAAAGCAGCAATGGAACCAATGGCAATACCGACAGGCCCGGTTACTGTGGTCATCGCCACCCCGAAGGCAAGGGCTGCAGCTGTTGCTGACTGTGCAGCATCCGGCCAATCGTTGAACATCTGCATGATATCAAGGCCAAGGTTGAGAAATGCTGTTGCCGTCGGGATCAAAGCATCCCCGAGCTCAGCCTTCAGGTCATCAAGGCGCTGCTGTGCCCCTTGGGATGAGTTGGCAAAGCTGTCCGATGTCCTTGCTGCATCCCCTACCGTATAGTTGTACTCCTTCCAAAGCTGGACATCCTGGTGCAACGCGTTCTTTGATTGGCTGACCACCCCGGATAATACGGCTTCCTGCTTTTCCAGATTGGACATCTGCTCCCAAGTTTTCCCAATAGCCTTGGCATATTCACCCTGGTTGATGGTTGCAACCGAGAGCGATACACCGAGCCGTCGGAGAGCTTCGAACTGGAAGGACAATCCTGACTGCATCGCAGCCATCGCCTCTGCAACGGGCACATTGGAGAAACTCGCCAAGTCATTAGTGATACCAACTACAGCCTGGGAATACCTTGCTGCAGATTCTATGGTATCGCCATACCCGGTTCTTAGGTCCTGCTGGGTTGCAAGAAATTCCTTGGTTGCCGTAATACCCCGATTTGTTGCATCGGCATACTGGCGCACCCATGCATTCGTATCATTCTCGATCCCGGCAAACACCGTATCGAACTTGTTCTGAAGCTCCTCGACACGGCTTGATGCATCCAGCAGGCTCTTGATCAGGTAACCGGAAATGATGGTAGTGGAGACACGCTTGATCCGGTCTCCCATTTTCTCAATCGATATGCCGGTCTTTTCAATCTTCGATCTTGATGTTTCAAGATTCTTGTCCAAGGCCGTACTATCACCAGTAATCTTATAGATCAACGTACCCAAAAGATTGTCCATGTCAGTTACTCCTGGTCACAACACCATCCTTGATGGCATCTTCAAGACCTGTATTTTTTTTCTTGCGTCCTTCCCAACATGCTGCATAATCCACAGGCGGTACCAGAGGCGCAAGTTTTGCAATGTCATATAAGTCAAGTTCATTGTAAAAGTAGGCGGGCGTGATGTATGACCACGTCCGCCCGAATAATGCACAAAGTCGGTCATAGTCCAAATGGCCGTCTACTTTTTTTTTTGCTCCCCTGCATCCTTTGAGAGGCAAGCTTCGATGAATGAACGGATATCGAATTCATCGGTATTTGACTCCCACCATGCCTTGTCATACTCGTACCCGTTCTTGGTAAGCAACAGAGTGAGGATGTCCTCATAAGCCTGTTTCTTATCGAGCATGAATTGGTCTACTGCAGCTTCCTGCTCAGCAGCCCTGGCAATCCCTTCAGGGGTTGATACATCGATGGTGGAAATCGTTCTCAACATCTCCCCCATCTGCTTGAGATGATTTGCATACATCAGCCTCACTCCCGTGACAACACGGGAGATCCGGAAAGTCTTGTCAGATACCTTGATCGCTGCAGTCATGCAGTTCTCGCGGCCATTCAAATCATACAGCCGTTCCTTCATACTTCCCCCTATTCGACGCCGATCTCATCGATAATGTCGAGCAGCTGGGAACCACTTGCCCGGCTGGTGTCGAGCTCTCCACTGATGGTCACCGGGATTGAAACAGGTTTGTCTGCATCGGATCCCGGGAAGGAAAGCTTAATGCCACTATCCATCAAGGCACTGAACAAGGTGACCTGGAAAAGCTTCCCGTTCTGTGTCTTGCTGAATCTGACAATCTTGGGAGTAATCTCCACCACCGGGGCACCCATTTCAACCTTCATCGAAGCTGCAGGGGTGTACCCATAGGTGATATCAATCTGTCCAAGCGTCGGAGCGGTAGCTGAGGAGATCATGAGTATCCCCCACTTTCCTGAGGCATCCATGCCCTGGACATAATCAGTACCCTCAACAAGTACGGTTTCCCCATACTTGACGCTGGTGATGGTCTGCTTTGCTCCGTTTGAGTTCTGCCCGGAAAGAAGATACAGCTTGCCAAGAGCCCATCCCGAGGCAATTGTATGGACCGCACCGGCTACAGGATCCCCGGCAACAGGGGTAACGGTCATCACCCCCCCAGTGAGCTTGTTGATTACGTCCATCCTGATCTGATACAGCTCAGTAGAAGCCTTGGCTGCCATGTTCTTCACATAGTTCACAACCTTCTCACGCTTCGATCCCTGGACCAGGAGCTTGTCGTAGCTGATTTCCAAATTCGAGTCGGTATCCATCGGGATAACACCGACATCCTCAAGCGCTTCCACGCTGCTCCCTACGCTCATTGTACATCCGGCTGGCAGATGTATGCCTGCATAATTCATGCGTCCCTCCTACAGGATAGTTTGATATCGACCGGAACCTTGAAGCTCCCGTCTTCCATTCTTAAGACCATTGCCCGTTCAGCCAACATTGAGCTGAACGAAGTAGTGCCATATACAAATGCCTTGCCAAAGAGTTCCTTCTCTACCGCCTCAGCAAGCTCTACCACAGCGAACTCGTTGTCCGAGTAGCAGTCCAACTGCATCCTCGGGCAGGCTGCATCAATCTCCCGGAATCCCCTGGCATTGATGTCTTGCAACACCATGAACGGCATAGCAGTTTTCTTGGGCGCCAGCTTCCAGAAAATCCGGCTACCGAACAAGGCCTTCATCTGTTGGTTGTTCCTGAGCCATCCCAGGAAATCTTTCTCATGCAACATCATTCGGCCTCCGCTCTCAAGCGTCGCTTGAATATGCCATCCACTTCTTTCCTGGATGCATCGAAACCGGTGCGCATGAATGCTTGTGCCTCAGTGAACCTGGTCCCGTATTCAACATGGGCTGCATACTCGACATTGGTCCCGACTACCGCTTCACCAGCAGCAGGAGATCCTTGCAAGGTTCCGTCTCCCCCTGCCCTAAGTCCGGAGCCTGTAATGTATCCAATGGATCCACGAAGGCGTCCAGTATCAACCGGGCATCTGGCAATACATTCACTTTGGACAACAACTGCTGCCTCTACCAGAGCGATGTCACGTTGCTTGAGCACATCAGCCTTAACCTTTTTTGAATTATCGATGAATTTCACTTTGCTCATGCGTATTCCTTCACCCAAACCTGAAGATGATGACCTGCCCCTCCTGCATCGATGATCGGAGGTACAATCTCGTAGGTCACCCCGTCTATCATGAGTTTGTCGCCAAGCAACAGGACGAACGACTCCATAAAAACCAGATGGGTTACATCGGATCGTATCTTTCCATCTATGTACTCGCGTCCACTTGATGCCTGTATCCTGCAGGGAACCTCTCCCACTGTGATGTCATCCCCTACGTTGCCCCAATCCCCCGTTGGTTCAGACTCACGCAGGATGGAAGCTGTCTTGTTCAGCCTGCTTTCAAAACTCATCGTAGCCTCCCGTATCGCTTGATCTTCTTAACCGTTGATCGGGGATATCCAAATTGCAGATCAGTAGAAAAGGAAGCAGAGTACCCACCGATCATCTCATAGGACATACCCACATTCCCTCCCAGTGTGATGATCTTGTAGCTGATCATCTCTGCAGCAGTCATCATTGAACCGACTGGGTAAACTGTATTTCCCTCTGCATCGGTATCGAACGGCTTGTTCCGAATGGAGAGATAATCGGACTCGACAGCGATGATCAGGGCACGAATCTGTCCATCGTTCTTGTCAGTGCTGATTCCAGCCAAATCCTTGTATTGTTCAAGTGTGATAATACTCATGCCTTGATTGTACGATTTTGGGTGGATATGAAATCCGACACCTAAACGGACATTCAATACCTATTGAATAGTCATTTAAAAACGACCCAGGGTATCCCCCGGGCCGCTTGCATTCGAATCCGCTTACCTAGCGAGGCAGGTAAACCGGATATACATCAATTGCTCCCACTGCTGCAGCATCGTCACAGGTCACCGTGACACCGGTCCATCTCTTGATGCTCGGAGGAAGCACATAGTCGACAATCAGTTCCTTGTCGGCATACTCCTTGGCACCCGTAACCGTAAAGGTATATTTGGCTGCAACCGAGTCGCTTGCCTCACCATCCTTGATGGCAATTGTCAATACCTTGTCAGCAGCGATGGAGACAGCCCCATGGGCAACCGCCTTGATGCAGATGCCACCACTCTGTCCTCCGGTCCCTGTGTCGATCACAGAACCGGGCACCCCCGCCCCTGCTCCTGCAAGAGCCACCGCCTTCTGGTACTGTTCGCTATAGACCTTGAGGTCCCCAGCCAGACTCATCTTTGCCATGTAAGTTCCTCCTTACGCCACTACAATGTTCGAGAACAACCCTTCAGTGCCTTGGTTGTACGAAGTCGTGATCGGTACCTGGTCCCAGGATCCAATAGCCCGGCTGAAGTCCATGTCCTTCACATTCATGCTCAAGGCATTCCCCTTGATTGCACGGATGTACTTCATGGTCATCGGGTGGGTGATGATCCTTGTGACCCCATCCTCACCTGCATGCGCCTTGGCAAGCATATCGTCGATCATGTCGGCGGTAGGCTTATGGGTCGCATCGATGTTGCAGATTGCTCCCACGCACTTGGTGTTGTCCAGGAGGAAGTCAAGATAACTCTTGAAGTCTGCCCCATAGCAGGTCACCCCGCTGCTGTTCTTGTATGCACCACCTCCGGAAAGCGGAAGCACATCGAACATCGCCCCCTGGCCGAACCCATTGGGATCATAAAGCCCACAGAAGTTGTCCTCGGTGAACCTGACCGCCATGATTGCATGTCCTTGGCCACTGCCTCCGGCATTCTCAATGTTACCGATCTGGTTTGCATAAGCCAGGAACAGGGCGATGAGTTGCTTCTCAACGCTCATTGCGCTCTTGCGGATGATCAGCGGAGACTTGTCGGCAAGGTAACTCGCAAAAGGATCGTTGCGTCCATAGAGGTCGGTGAGCTTATCGACCGGCGCTTCCACGTTGAAGCCCAGGATACCAAGGTCCTCGGTCTCCAGCTTCTTGGAGATGTCGGCGGAAGGAAGGGGTGCATCCATGGCTACGAATGCTGCCTCTCCAATCTCTTCGATCTTCTCATAGGCATGATGCAACCCCTTGTTCGTCGGATAGAACTGGGCAATGTCCAGAACCGGGCAGTTGACGGTGATGTCTTCCACCTGTTGTGGCTGTGCGCTTGCATATTGCGCAGAAATCTCTTTCAAAGTAGGCATCTATTTACTTCCTCCCCAAGATTGATTTGAAAAAGGTCTTTGAATCGACCTTTCCATTCGAAGAGCCCCCGGAACCAGGAGCTCCTGTCTGAGCGACCCCCTTCTTCACTTCGGCTTCGGCCTCAGCCTTGACCTGTGCAACGAGCTTGGCGAGCAAGGCCCCGTTCTTCTCCACCTCTTCAGCGGTGCCTCCCGATACAAGATCGAGATACTCTTCATCAAGGCCTGCTTTCTGCAGTTGGATGGTTCGGTTCTGCCTGACAAGACTGTCCTGCATATCCTTCAGTTCTGCCGCCTTGCGCTCATCCTCGGTCATCTTTTGCCGCTCAGCTTCCTTTCGGGCTTTCTCGGCTTCAGCTTCCTTTGCCTTGAGCTCGGCAAGTTCTTTCTTGGCCTTCTCAAGTTCAGCCTTTTCAGGACTCACTGCATCAGGCTCTTTTTTGGGATCTTCCTTTGGGTCTTCCTTTGGGTCGACCTTCGGATTCTTCTCTTTAGCGGGATCAGCAGAACCGCCTCCGGCCCCACCGTCATCAGCTGCCAACATCAAACGATAAAATCTTTTCATGGTTCCCTCCTGGAACTAAATTGAATCTTGACGATAGTAAGCGTATCATTTTGCAATCCCCCAGAATCCGAGGGGTTTCAGCATCAACCTAGGTCACCCATGGCATGGCATACGGGGTGATTGGCCCGGATTTCCACAGAGAGGTATTTATAAACGTTTATAAATGGCCTCTCCCAAAAAAGTGGGGTAATCGGACGTTTGAACTGGACGAAGCTCTCACAGCGCGATTTTAGCGCCTCTTGAATTTCTGCTCTTCCAACCAATCGGAATAACTGATCCATGGTCTGATACCATCGCCCCTGGTTCTGCGTTCCTTGGGTGGATAGCCCTTGAGTTGAGCCCGCATACGACACCTACAGTTGATATCGAAGGAGGCGACTCCTGAATGCAGCGGAGCTGTGACAAGTCCGATTCCCGGAACTTCCCATCCGCCCTTCTCCTCATCCCTGGCTTGGCCGTCCAGAGCCCCATGCTCAGGTCTAGTCCTTCCATCCAGCGTTGCGTCCCAGATCATCTCCAAGTCACATCCCAGCTCGGCTGCCTTTCGGTATGCAGCATCCTGCCCTTCCACGATCACCCGCTGGCCTTCCGTCCTAGCAACCGTCATCGACCATGCAGCCATCCCACGGTTTCCATAGACAGCCTTCACCCTTTTCATATCCACCCCGATATGATTGGCGATTCTTTTGGCAAGCAACGTATAGCTGTCCCCTCTGGTTACAGCTGTACTGATGTCCTTGCGGATGGCGGCAATCGCCTGCTTCTGGGGCATGGATAGCAGCTTGCTCTTTGCGAACATGTCATAGCTTCCTTTCACAGCCTGCTCCACTGCAGCCTCGGGAACCAACCCCCAGTTGAGGGACATTCCCCCGGCCTGGTCAATGGCATAGGCATGACGATAGAAGGATGCCTCATACATTTCACCTGTAAGTTTTCCGACATATTCGCTCACCGCCGGCACCTTGGTCCTGAGGATGCGCTCGATGTCATCCTGTAGGCTGGTCAGACGGTTGGCCTTGCTCATGGTGGCGTTGTCAAGCTTCCCGTCTTTCGCGTACCTGGCATAAATGCGCTTGAGCTTCTCCCTGCATTCCTGGAGGACCTCCCCATACCTGGTGACAATCTCCAGTTCACCCGCATCCAACATCTTTGCCAAATCGATTTGCGTGGTGCCATACAGGCTGCGGAACAAGTTACGAGCCATACCCACTCATTGCCAAGTCAAGATTTTTCTTCATGTTTTTGTCCTGGTCTTCGATCAACCGCTTCTCTTCCTCTGCAATATCATCGACGATACCCGCCTGCTGCATCTGTTCAAGCACAGTTCTCTGGCTTATGAAAGGCGAAGCGTTGACAGCATTGTTTATGGTTGTGGTTGATTCAGCCGGAAGGTTGCGCTTCCACTTGACCGAGATCTGGTCAGCCTTGTAAGGCAGGGTATCGCTGGAAAGTTGATTCACCGCCAGACTCTTGCCCTCCAGCCAATTCAGATAGTTGCAGATCAGGCGAAGGCGCTTCTGCAATCCGTCTGTAAAGCCGCTCTGCTTATCCCCAGCAACCATGACCTCGAAGGTTGCATACAGATACTTGAGGGCTTCCCCGGACTGTTGGGCCAAGGCATCCCTATCTGAAAGATTCGGAATTCCGCTCATGCTGTAGATCAGGTCCTCAACCTTCGCCCTCAGTTTTTCCCGCCCATCATATACGTTAGGTTTTGTCAGATAGCTTGCATCTGCATCCTCAGGCAGATCATCCAGGATGCGCTTCTCCCTGATCTTGTCCAGCTGTTCGTCATCCAGGACTGCGTTCTTCAAGAGCAGCAAGGCGTCGCTGAACTTTCCATCCTCATCAAGGCCGTTGGAAAGGATTTCGTCATGGGCATCGATAAGGCCCAGGACTATCTCGATATCCCCGAGTCCTTCCTCGTTGTTTCGGTATTCCAGCACTGGCACTTCACCGAAAAAGTGGGTTGTCACTGTAGGGATGCCAAGTCCACCGGTTGTCCTGGTGAACTTCTCGATACGGTCCTTGTAGTACACATCGACATGACGATGTGTATCATTGATTGTATAGAAGTTGATGCATGCTGCCATTCTTGGTTTGATGGAAGGAAGGTAGACGGGAATCATCTGGCTCGCCGGTACCCGGTAGAACTGGGGTTCTGCATTGGGATTATCCACGAAAAGACATTCGAAGGCCGATCCATACAGGGCCTGCTCCCTGGCAAGGCGGATGTTCTCGGTCTGTTCATCATTGTCATCGAAGATGGGTTTCATCTTCTCTGCAAGCCTCGGGTCACCATCCGGGTACTTATAGGTTATGCAGCCTTCCTTGAACATGAATCCCAATACATTCTTGATCAACTTCCTACCGAACGGGACTGCTACCTTGTGGTTGCGGTCCTGCTGCAGGATCGTACGATTCCTGGCATTGTAATAATCCTCAAGCATCTTCAACTCGGTATTCCACATTTCCTTGGCTGCAATCGCCCTCAAGATTTGTGACTCTGTAAGCCGGTCTTCGAACTGCAGCGTGTAGATTGGTATCATAGGTTGAGCTCCTTCTTGATATTTCGATTCCGGTTCTTCTTCAGGGAGAGGGCGCTGGTGCCACCACCACCCCGACCCTCGGCAGCAAGCACAGCATAATAGAGAGCATCACAAAGGTCGTCGTAGCCGGCCGCGGGGAATCCCACCAGTTGGTCGATCAGATCCTCATTGCCGGGGCCAAAGACAATAATCCCATTCTCCACCATCGGGCTGATGTACATGAGACGCTGCGCCTTGCTTCCACGCCCCGGGTTGCGTCCCCGTAGCGGTAGGTGTATGTTTTGTTCCTCTGCTTTCTCGATGACGTTCTTCTTGTAGATTGCCTGGAAGGCAACGCTCTCCATATAGGCCCTGCGATAGCGGAACAGTTTGTAGCGGTCGATGAGCCTTGCAGTGAAGGTCTCAGTGGATTCCTTCTTGCCATGACTCGAGACAACGTAGTATGTCTTGTCCATCTTGTTGCGTCCAAGATCCACCACGGCGCTCATATCATGAGCACCGGTTGCCGGGTCGATTCCTTCATACATGGAAAGACTATCCGGGATATCAGAAGCCTTTACCCTTACGATCCATGCTGCCTTGAATATACGCTCCTCATCCGAGAGAGGCCTGGACAGATATTCCTGGGCATATGCCAGGGAACCAAGATCTGACTGCAATGTCTTGAGATCTTCCCAGCTGTAGCGCTCGGGCCAAAGCGGTGTGCCTTGCCCAGCATCCTTGCCCGGGATCTCTGCAGAGAATCTCAGTCCTATCCATTTTTCCTTTCGCCCTTCCTTGATATCTGTGAGCAACCTTGAGGGGAGATCATCCTCATTGGTGATCGTGTTGACCACGATGATCAACGCCTCGGTTCCAAGAGGCTGTATGGTACGGTTGAACCAGCGAGAGACCTTGTCCCGGATGATGCTGCTGTCTGCCTCGTTGTCCTTGAAGGTATCATCGACGATTACCAGGTCAGGCCTGTTCTCCTTCTTACGCAGGCCCCTGAGCGAGCCACCCTTGCCCCTGGCTGTAACCGCTGTACCGTTTGAAAGTGAGAGCAGCTTCTTGTTCCAGGTTGTCCCCTGGAGGTTGCCGAAATCATCGATTATTCGGTCATTCTCCTCGATTGCAAGACGGATGTTCTCCATCTGCAATTGGGCATCATCACTGCTGGCACCTACAATGATAATGAACTTGGACTTCTTGAAAAGAAGTTGCCACAGCGGGAATGCAAATGTCATGCGTGTTGATTTACCATGGCCACGCGGTTCCACATCAATGATTCCACGCAGGTTCTTGGCGGCACGGAAAGTGGACTGGAAGTCCTCCGGCACAATCTCGCGCAGCCTTGAAGCCTGGGCCTCGGTGAGCTCGCGATTCTGGATGACATCATAGAGGATTTTCTGGTACTCGGCAGCCTTGCAGAAAAAGTATTGGGGAAGATAATACTCGCAGAAGAAAGTGAAGTCCTTCTCTGCCCTATTCTTCCTGGCTTCCCGTTCCGCTGCAAGCCTCTGGTCCTCTGCAGCATGTGCAAGGATCGGGTTCCTTTCCATCAACTCCTCAAGTGCTGTTTTCATTTATCCTTTACCTTCAATCCAGCAATCGCTTTCTTAAGACCATCGAGCAAGTCGGGATTGCTCTGTCCCAGTTCCTTTGCAAGTGCGTCATAGACGGCTGCCTTGGTGTTCTCCACCCCGCGCTCAAAGGACAGCCTGAATTGGGCCAGCTTCACCTGGTTGTTCATCACAGGAGCCATGGCCTTGAAAAAATCGGAGTCATCCTCGAACTCAAGGTCCTGCATGGAAAGAATCCTGTCGTAGAACATGTTTGCCACCATCGAGTTTGCAGCTTCGGCTAGCTCTACGTTCGTACCTTTGACCGCGGTGACAATCGATCGTGCCGACTCTGCAGCCAGCTTGTACTTCTCCGCCTTGCGCTCAGCACCGGCATAGCAACGCCTGACTGCCTCACGGCTGATATCGTGACCCGCCTTCTGCAGATAATCGGCAATCTGCTCATTGGTCATGTGTTCCTCATCATGGAGGCGGACAATCTCATCGATGAGTCCCAGTTGGTCGGCCTTGCTTCTGCGTCCCATGGCCTACCTCCGTACAAAGACACCGGCGTCACAGACAGTGCCGTCAACCAGGTCCTTACCGATCGGGGTGATCCTGAAGCTACGGATCTTGTCGAACTGACTTCCAAAGGGATTTGCAAAGTCCTTCTGGCTGGCATACCCCTTGTCAACGAGATAGGACATCTCCTTCTCGATATCCTCTGTTCTCCAATATTCATAGAAGGTCTCAAACATACTCTCCTTGCTGATCTGCTCGGGGTATATCCCGGCCAGAAACAGAAGGATGTTTCCCCTAAGCTCTTTCTTCTTCACGACTGCCAACTCCATCTCAATTCCCCCTCTTGGCTATCAGTTCAGTAAGATGCAATATATTCTGGTTCACATTGTTCAGCTCGGTTCTCCAGCCCCCAAACTGCTGAAACATATCTTCCTTTGATACAGAATGCTGTTGCAGATAGGCTATTTTCTCATTCTGTGCTGTATCAACAGCTTTCTGCTCATCCTTCATGCTGGAGACCATGGCCTTCAATTCCTTGGCATCCTCACGGTACTGCTTGAGCAGCATGATGATGACGATGAGCAATAGTATGATCAGGGCAACAGGACCCAGCTGACTCGCTATTCCCAGGAATTCCATCACGCCTCCCTGCTATCATTGCCGCCAAGTGGCATTGCACCATCAAGGGCTGTTGAGAACATATCGTTGAATAAACCGTGTCGACATCCAAAAGGCCAATACTCGCTCCCGCGATGGATGCAAGCCGAACACTCAAGAAGATCACAGGACTGTTGGTCCAATGTTTTCCCACTCTCTCCGGCAAGCTTTTCTATATAGACCTGAAAATTGGTTTTCTTCATCAGACGACTCCTTGTTGTCATTGTAGTAAAAAACAAGCCCCCGGATTCCTATGGTATCCAGGAGCAAATGATTTCCAGAAACGCTAAGGAGGATTGAACAGGATGTAGGAGCATGCTGATATTGAAAGGACAACCAGGGCGACAACAGCAATGTCAGCCTTCACTTTCGTCCACTTCAATTTGCGTTCCATAGTTGCGTATCCACTCTGCAAGGCGTCGATTGTTTTCGGCGAGCTTTCCAACGTTGCCTTGTCCTGACTCGACAGACTTTCCAATGCCGTCAAGCGCTGTCCTTGCTTCACTGAGTTCTGCTGCAAGAACACTATATCGCTCTGCATCAATGTGATGGAGTTCCCTAAGCTGATCGAGCTCTGCTTCACGCTGTCGAAGTCGTTCTGTAACTCCAGCGTAATCTTCTCGTAGTTTTGCAAAATCTGCTGCAGCTGCACCATTGGATCGTCTGCCCACAAGAAAACCGGCAAGAGCAGCAAAGATAATAACAACCCAGCCAAGATGATGGTCCTGGAGCCAATTCTTAATCTTGGTAAACACATCAGTCACCTCCATTCTTCATCAAGGGGGCAATGTCTATCCCTTGTCTCTTTGATATGAATGCCATGATCCTCTTGGCAAACTCCATACTTACGAAGTACTGGAACAGGAACACTGCGATGGTGTGTATGAGGTATACCCAGATTGTTGATGGTTGTATCCAGGCCATGAAAAAAAGAAATGAGACAACACATGAGAATGCAAGACCTGCCAGTAATCCAATCCAGGAGGGTATATGCCAAGGCACGTACTCCTTTACTTCATTCTTGTTCTCTTCTGTGAGTTCTTCTAAAGGCTGCTCATGCGCCTTCTTGAGCTGACGCTTCAGCACTTCCATGAGAAATACGACGACCAACCCGGCTCCCACAATCGTTATCAAGAGTAATTTTAAGTCCATAAGAAATCCCCCGTTGCTAACAGCGTAGCAAATACGGGGGATGTAAAATCCAATATCTCAATTGGTCTAAATTCTTCTAAGTGTCCAAATTTATAAAATCTATCAACTAAATATCAAATCAAATTCCAGAAAAAGTTTCCGGTTCAGGTTGATTGATACATTCAAGGTATTTTACCATCTCCTGAATGTTTGGATCGATTTCTTGGCATTGTTCTACAGAATGCGTAATTTTTACCAAATCGTCCTCCGATATACTTGATTCTAATTGGCTAAAGATCAACGAATAATCTCTATATTCTTGCATGTCTTGTCCTCCCTACTACATCTTCTCACTTATATTATACTATCTTTTTTCTAGTTTGCGCTTCAATTTGCATCCTAAGCTGACCAATGTCAACCTCTGTACCACATTTAGGGCAATGAACCTTATTTGTTGCGACCGGATAAGGCATATACCCTTTCTTCAGTGTCTTTGGTACGCCGAGATTTGCCTGGATTCTCATCAAAGTTTTACAACTAGGACAATGGATATCCAAATCTGCCATATCAGCCACACCCATTCCTCCAACTTGTTTTGGATTCGGTGGCAATTGGCCAGGAAGTTTTGGTAACGGATTATTGATTACTTGGGTAGCAGCAAACCGATAGATTTGTGAGGTTGGTGTTTCGAAAATCTTAAACATATTGGTCTTCTCAAATGACATCTTCAATAAAGCGTAGTATCCAGTAATTGCATTGTTCAAAGCCGTATTGTGCGAATAATCATTGATTTTCAATCCCATCGCTTGAAGATCGGAAATTTTCAGATTTCTACCATGCGATAGCCATCTTGAATGATTGCAGAGGTTTGTAGCAATTTCTTCAGCTTTTTGAATTTTTTCCTGTTCAGTGACACCCCTTCCATCACTGGAATGAGTTTCCCAAGATTCAAATTTATATTTAGAAAGCCATTCTTTTACCAAAGATCTTGAAAAACTCTGTGCATTCTCGCAACTCTGAATTTCGCCTGGGCTTATTTGTTGAAGTATAGGTATGTAAGCAGGATTGAGTCGTCCTGAAGCTGCACATTCTTCCTTTATTTTATCCAATCCCATAAGGAAAGCATCCGCCGCGAATCTTTTATTGTTGGTAATCATCTGCGCATCTATCGGACCCAGAGTAGACATATCTCCCATTAATATTTCATTTGCTCCCATTGCAAATATGGTACCTGCACTCATGGCACCTCCAGGGACAATTACGTTTACTATTTCATATTCTTTCCTTAGCGTTTGAATAAAATCTTCGACTACCTCTGCTTGTCCTCCAGGTGTTTCAAGTATGATATCAATCTTGTTGCTTTGCCCCAAATTTGAAAGCTGATCATAAAACGGTAATTTATCATCCCATTCTATTGATCCTGCGAAGGTCGATGCATAAGTGAGAATATCATTTCCATCACGCAGGTCAGATATTTCCTTTAATAATTTCTTCCGTTCTTTTGTGATTTCTGGAAAATCTTTTAAACTGTCCAAATACTTTGTATAAATACCCATACTTACTCCTTTGGCCCAATGAAGCAGGATATTTAAGAAATGACCAATTTGAATCAAACGCTCTCAAGAGCGTGTTAGCATTAGCTTGAATGTAAGATTGCTAATAATTAGCAAATAAACCCTGTTTATACATCTCAAAAATTGAGGTTAAACCTTTTACTATTTAATAGGAGTGTACATCTGTCATAGGCTGTTGTCATGCTTTTTCTTCGAATTAGAGCAAAAAAATCTCCACCTGACATGACAGATGGAAATTTATATCAAAATAAAGACCTATCTATAAGATAGAATAAGTGGGACTGATTCTAGATCAAGGCATCGATAAATACTGTTATCGCACGATCTTCTGCCTTCTGAGGAGTCCGGGTAAGATAGTAGATGCAGGGAGCTGGGTAAGATTCACTATCCACATATAAGCAGATAATGGTTTTCTCTGTTACCCAGTATCTATCCATTCCATTCCAGAATTGCATAGGAGGAAATATTGAAGGAGAATCTGTGAGTTTGAGAATATCGGAAAATTCTCCTTTATGGCTCTCTCCATACTTTGCCGTAAGCCGTTCACGGATCAAATCTATTCTTTCCTCATTAGCTGATTTTTGGAACTCATCTACTGAACTCTCAAATTGCTTTTTAGCAAGAGAATACTCTAGAGAAACATCTTTATGAATATAATAACTACCAGAGTATAAGGTATTGTTTTCGTTAAAATGGAATCGGACTTCATTGAAATATGGATTACCCTCAATGTCATAGCTATATAGATCGGCCCAATCATCATCAGGATACCTACCTTCAGCTTGAATAACTTCCTGCAAGGTATCACCCCAGTTTGAATTCCGGAAATCATAAGTGTTCGGGGAAGCTGCTGCCGATGTAGCCATGAGTACCAATAAGCCAATACTCAACAAAGTAATTACTTTTTTCATGTATTCCTTCTCTATATCAATAAGGATGGTGATGCAGCCATCCAATCACTTTACCAACCAATGTTATCCTGTCTGCATCCACAGTGATAGGGTCATACCGATCATTCTCGCTCTTTATGGTGACCTTCCTGTCAAAGGGATTGAAAGCAACCCGCTTCACATACACCTCGTCGTCAACCGTGATTACATAGATTCCATCACCCTCCACTTCCCCTCGAACAAAAATGACCATATCACCATCGAACATCTGAATCCCACTCATGCTGTCCCCTCGGACCTCAGCGGCAAATACCCTGTCCTTGTTCCAGGGCTTGATGAATCTACTGATGATGGGAAGCCTTTCTCCATCTATGATGTCATCCTGGGTCCATGGTTGCCCAGGTCCTGCGGAAAGCTTCTGGGTGATGATGGGAATAGAGAGACCACCATCGGGAATTTCCTCAGCAACAAAAGACTTCTTTGTAGCTATAAAATAATTCGGCGTAGATACGGTTTTAACCTCTTTTGACTCTATTTCTTGACTCTTCATTGACCCTTTTCCGGTTAGGAGCCAATTCATATCAAACCCTTCTTGCGCTAATTTAACCTTCAACTCATCAGGAATCGCACGTTTTCCTGTCTCATAAGGGGCATATGTTGTTTGTGCAAGTCCATACCTTGCAGCAAAAACGGTTTGAGATTCCTGAAAGTTTAACCTTATTTGCTTTAATCTATCCCCAATCTCCATAAAATAACCTCTTTTGAATTGACAACTAATCTTATTTGAGTTATTCTTAAATAGGTAAAAACTTTTACCGGCCCCAATATTAACACTGAAACGGGTTGGACACAAGAAGGAGAGGAATAGAGATGGCAAAGAACAAAGAAATTATCCCTGCAAACAAACCATGGAAGTATGAAGAGAGTGTAGAGACCGCCAGGCCTCTTGTTGCTATGTACAAAAAAGTATCGCTTGATTTGGTTCGTGAGCTGTACGCAGCCAGGGAAGCATTATCGAATAGCGGATTCAGGTCCGACTTAACCTCGGGCAATTCTGCCCAAGGTTCCTATACATGGGAAGGTTTTTGTACAGAGATTGGACTTTCGAAAAGAACGGCTAACTCTTGGCTCGCCCTTTATTCCCCGCAGGAAAACAAGCTCTACACCCCAGATGAAATGGACCAGAAGCTTGAGGAGCTTTTCCAAAAAATCCGTAAGAAACGTGAGAAGGAATTTGGATGGACACCCGAAGGCTGGACTCCTGCCCTGGAGCGTAAATATACCAAGTGGATTCAGCTCCAGAACACCCAGGAGTCCATAGAGGAGAAGGGCTACTCACAAGCCGAACTTTTCAGCCGTGAATACTTCAATCTCCTTGCACGACAAATGCAGGACGCCCCATCTGCTGAGGAAGTCCTGCGCTTCAACGACCTATGCGAGGCCTATGAAGGTCGTGTGACTGATGTAGTGAAGATCGAGGACCAGATAACCATAGTCCAGGTTGTGGAGAAAGCCCTCAGCCTGTTCCCATCGGAAAAGCGACCACTGGTAGCCCGTTCGGTAGCCAGCATCATCAATGACCTATCCGCAAATATGGAGGAAGGCAAATGAGTTATTTAAGCAAATTGCGCAAGATACGATACCTGAGATCAATCAAGGATGACCCAGATTATCAAGAAAAATCTAGGTTTTTTTCATTCAATGAAGCATATGACTTTGATCGCAAAGTTTACCTGTGGCGTCAATGGGCGATAAAGAAGAAGAGAGGACGTTTGTTCAAGGAATTTTACTGCTTCGTTGATTATCTAAGAATGATCAGATACGAAGCAAAATCTCCCAGGATCAGAAAGGTCTGCGGAAATTTCAGGGAACATAGAAAACTCATCATGTCACACCTAGAAAAATATTGTCCGAAGGATATAAAGAATGAAGATTAATCAACTAGATAAGCAACGCAAAGTGCAGCCGCTTCAACTTCAGTTAGCAGAGGAATCTTCCCTTTGGATGGGTTTGCATATTTTGATTCTATCCTCCCCCTTACGTCGCAGATGTAATAGTACAAGGCTTCCTGCTCTTCCAATGAAAGCTGCTCGAGCTCAGAAACCAATGTTTTGGGAAGGGCTTTCACAGTCTCAATTGCTAACTGACGCAACCTACTTCTGTAATTCTGAACTAACATCATGCTTCGTCGATATTCCGTCATTGGGTCATAAAAAGCAGTCGCAATATCCATCGGTTTCCAGCGCCATTCCCACTTGGAGAAAGGACGAAAAAGAGTTTTTACCAATTCATCATATGTATCAAGTATTCCCATTCCAGCATGGTAGAACACTTTTTATGAGAACGCAACAGGAGGTTTCCAGATGATGAAAGGATACATCCACACATTCATTGTCCTTCGTCTTAGCAAGATGAAACTGAGTCAATCAAAGCTTGCAGAGCAATGCGGAGTATCAGTGACCATGGTCAACCTGATACTGACAGGAAGGAAAAAATCAGCTCCTGTCCAGGCAAAGATCGCAGCGATCCTAGGCTTCCCGGATTGGAAGATGCTTGAGGCATCGGCAAAAACCATTACTCCATTGCTCGATGTCATATACAACCGCCCAACCTATGGAGAGGAGGCAGTCGGATGAGTGACGGATGGATAACAGTAAAAGCCATTGCCAAAGCCTTGGGAAAAAGCACAAGAACGGTACAGCTGAAAATCAAGAAAGACATGAACATCAAGTCACGCATGAAGGATGGGAGAAGTCTTGAAATCTACATTGGATCCCTTCCTTCTGATTGGCAGATGAAGATCAGGGCAACATCCCCGGTTGTTGTGGCTAATCGCTCGGCCGTAACGGCTATGGTGCCTTCTGCGAAAACTCTTGATGCATCTGATGCCCCTGCAACAGTTGCCAATATCGGAGCTGCTCTCACCGATGCACAGCGCAAGCGCCTGATGATCTCCGCAATGATCAAGGACTGCCCTCCCACTCTCACCAAGACACAGTGGATTGCGAAGGTTGCCAGGATAAACGGGGTGAGTATTTCTACTGTCAGGCGGATTGAAAATGAAGTAGCAGTCCATGGAACAGTACAGGTGATCCGGAAATCTGGAAGGAACACCAAGTGGGATGCTGCAGCCATCGAATATCTGAAATCGTTCTACCTGCAGGCAATGTCAGAAATTGGGACTTGCTCCAAATCTGCAGCATGGAAGGCCTGTCAGAAAGAAGCAGAGAAGAAAGGGTGGTCGATAGGCAGCAGATCGAGCGCCTATACAATCCTGGATGATATCCATCACCTCCTTGTTGAAAAGGCTATGGGTGGACGCAGGGCATTGGACAATTACTTCTATATCGCCCGAGACCTTTCCTTGCTTGCTCCATTCCAGGTAGTGGTAGGTGATCAGCACATTTTTGACTATTGGGTTGCAGACTACAATACAGGACGCATATGGAGGCCGGAGTGTTACCTGTGGCTGGATATGAAAACAAGGCTTATCTATGGAATCGCCTTTGCCGAAAACCATTACAACGCCACCACCGTCCGTGATGCGCTCAGGTTCGGTCTCTATCGGTTCGGTCGTCCGGATTGCACCTACAACGACAACGGCAGCAGCGAGTGCAGCAAGGCCATTACATCGATGGTTGATGATCTCCTGCGCGATGGAATCAATACCAAGGATGTAACGGATCTTTACCGAGCTCCAGATGGTACCTATGTGATCGCCGACGAGGATGAGAACAAGGTCATTGATCTCGCTTCTTCTGCTGAAGAATGGAAAGCCAAGCATCGCAGGATTTACGCAAATGTAAAGAATGCAAAAACCAAGCCTATTGAACGTTTCTTCAGAACCCTTGAGTCGATGCTTGATGACAAGATGTTGCCTGGACGATGTGCCACTCCAGGGGCTGCTGCAGCTGTCGACGAGGTTGAACGCGCAAGACTCGAAAAACAGAAAGAAAAGTGCGAGCTCCTGTCCTTTGAACAGTTCATGACAGTGGTTGTGCAAGTCCTGGCTGAGTACGAGGAAACCAAGCACTCGACCTTGAAGATGTCCCCACGGCATCGGCTTGAGATTGATGAGGCTGAAGGGTTCAAGCTGAAGAAATATGAACCAAAGGAACTGTACCGAATCGAGTTGATTACTGCAGATCGCAAGAAAGCAAAAATCCAACGAGGAAGGGTATTGGTCAACGGAATATGGTATCAGGGAGAAGAGCTCTCAGCCTCTGGTTCTGATTTGCTTGATACGGGCCTGTGGAGCCATGACGGTGAATATGTTGAAGTCAGGTACTCAAAGTATACAGGACTCTGCTATGCAATCGTAAAGGGTGAGGCAAGGAAGCTCGAGCCGGTCAAGAAGATTGAGATGTTGGATGAAGTCAGCATGGTGGAAGCCATGTGCGACAAGAACCGACAGATCAGGGCTGTCACTGAAGTCTTCAATGCAATAACCAAGTCAATCGGATCTGTGAAGTACACAGCTACTGAGGATGAAACTTCACAGGACCAAGCCCCGATATCCCCGGAAAAAGAATCAACCGAAGAGAAAGAATTTCGTAAAGCACTACCCTTTCTGCCTCTCCATCACACGAGCTGGGAGAGATACCAATGGTGTCTTGACATTATCATCGCTGGGTGCCCGCTTTCAGAGAAAGATAAGAACTGGGCACGTAATTACAGGGAATCTTCCGAGTACGAGGAGTATTTGGAATTTTGGACAAATTATGAGCTAAGAATCAAGGAGGAAATCTTATGATTAGTTTGAAGCGTGGGATTGAGAAATCGGGATTGAGCATGAACAAGGTTGCAGATAGCTTAGGAGTATCTGCAAGTCAATTGAGCCTCGTTGCATCTCACAATTACTCAGGATGGCAGCAACGAGAGATCGAATTAATCGAGTCGATGGTCTCCCATGGACTTCTCAGGAAAGAGGATGCTGACCTGGAGCCATCGGGTAACACATCAACTGGAAACTTTAGGGTTGATCCATATCGGTTCATTACTACACAGAACGTCATCGCCATCGACACCCTTGCTAAGGATTTGCTGGATCCCACGACAACCTTGAATGCCTCGATCGGTGTGGTGATGGGTCACGCTGGATACGGGAAGACCACTGCAATCCAGCACTTCTGCAGCATCAATGAACGAGCAATCTATGTTCTCTATGTTGAGGGATATACGCTCAACATGCTGATGCAACAGATTGTGCATGAGTTCAATGCAGTTCCAAACCGTACGTTCGCCAAAAATATGGAGACGATCAAGACTGCTACTTGTGTATACCGTCGTTTGATTGTCATCGATGAGGCTGACAGGCTTCCCATCAAATATCTTGAATCTCTGCGTGGGCTGAATGAGGTCTGCGGCGTCCCAATCATGCTCGTAGGGGAACACACCCTAGCCACCAAGATGACTTCGCTCCCCCGCCTGGAGTCACGAGTCAGAAGCAAGCCAGTAATTTTCTCACCGCTTTCTCCGTTTGATGTGGGTGTGTTTTACAAGGATGCAGTCGGAATTGACCTTGGAGGCGATGAGAAGATGAAGACATTGCTGCTTAAGCGTTGCCGTGGAGATTTCAGAATCATGGTCAACGACGCTCATCGGATCGTATCAGCAATGAATGCATCAGGAATCACAGAACTGACAAAGGAGGTCACCCTTGCTGTTAAGTAAGGAAGACAGAGCACTTGCCTTTGGTACGCCTGTATTTGCACGACAATTGCTGAAATACATACAGGCGTCCGGGCAAGCAGGAGTCACGCGTGCCCAGATGCATGAGGTTTTTGCCGATATCAAACGTAACACATTCGATTACGCAATAGCAAAAATGCTCAAGCAACAAGCGATTGAATTTGATGGGCATGTGTATCGCTCAACAGGCAGGGTGCAAGTAGGAGCTGCCAAAGCTGATAGAGCCTGGAAAGCAGCAAGAATCCTTCACACCTTTACCGCCAAGCAATTGGCTCTTACAGCCGATGTTCCAATTCGATATGCAATCGATTTGTGCCATACCTGGCTCACTGCCAGATTTATCAACCGTATAGGGTCAATCCACAGGGAATCACTGTATCGCATGATCTCGAATGAGATTGTAAGGCCTGTCATGTCCAGGCCGAAGGAGAAGAAATGAGTAGAAGCACCTTGATTACCAGAATTCATCTTGCAAAGCAGAAAGCACGTGTCTGCCATGACTGTGGAAAATTTTTCTTTGGAAAGGAATGTACTTGTGGAAGCAAATTCTCTAATCCCATGAGGGATTGCAAATATAGGGAATTACTCATGGAACTTACAGGAGAAAGCTCGTGTACGGCGATGACGGATGAACAACTTCGGAAGGTTGATCAACTGTTTGACCGTGCAGGATTCTCCAAGGCTTATCCATACAATCCACCACCGGAGCGCCGAGAGAAATATGCAGTCATCCGACAGATTGAAAGGCGGGCGAAAGCTGTTCTGGGAAAAGGATGGGAAAATCGTGTTTCGGGATTCTGCAAGGCAACAATAGGAAAAACCGAACTACATCGCCTTACAGGCAAAGAGTTGCGCAAGGTAATCGGATGGATCAACCGATTGGATAAAAAACAGAAAAGCGAAGGAGCAGCAAATGAAAAAGGAAATTGATGGCAAGACCTATTATAAGAACAGCAAGGGGAACCTCGTTCCTGAGGACCTTATCAAGCCATACGACCTGATAAAAGACCAGACTGTCAATCTGGCATTCAGCAAGGTCATGGACCTTAGGCATCAAATGATAGAGACGAAGGCAGAGGTTATGGCCATGATAGCCGAACTACAACAGGTTCTTGCTGATCAATACCAGATCACCCTGGGGGGGAAGAAAGAGAACCTGATGGTCAGCTCCTTCGATGGGGCTGTAAGGATCGTCGTTGCAATGAATGAGTACCAATCTTTCGATGAGAAAATCCACATTGCAAAGCAGGTGATCGACAGCTGCATTGAGCGCTGGGCAGAAGGTACCAACGCCAACCTCAAGGTAATCATCGACCAGGCGTTCGCCATCAACCAATCGGGACATATGGATATTCGCAGCATCGTTAATCTCCGGAGGCTGAACATTGATGATGAGGAATGGAAGAAAGCGATGGACATCATTTCTGACAGCCTCCAGACGGTTGTGTCCAAGCAATATTTCAGGGTCTACAGGCGGGATAGTGAAGGCAAATATTTGATGGTCAATCTTGATCTGGCAAGTATGCAATAGGTGGTGTGTGTGAGTGATGAACTTGATTTGGAGATTGGTGTCCTATCTTCTGAAGAAATGCTTAAACTTGCCGTTGAACAAGGACGTCGCTTTTTTAGCAGACGCGAGTCAGCTGCAATATTGGGCATAACCCCCGGACAAGCCGGTGATCTGATGAAGCTTTGTAGGTTGGACGCTTTCTGGATTGGAGGAGAGTATAGAGTCCATTGGACATCGCTCGCCTCCTTCCTGGAGGAGTTTGGCTGGATTAGGCAACAGTACCTGAATTATCTATCGTTCACACAACCAAGAGAAGTCAAGCATTTCTGGAAAACAAGAAAGATTATGCATAACGGTGGAAGTATCGAAAATGTAAGGGCTTTGCTGGAACGGCAGCTTGTTAAGGATTGGCTGATTTATAGGATAGCCGATCGAAAATTGCCAGAAACAGATCAACCGATTGAGGAGCAGACTTTCAGGGATTGGTATGACATTCCTGGAATGGATCTTCCTTCGACTGCAAGCTGTCTGCAATGGGCAAGGCTAATTGGCACAAGGCCCTCTGTTATTGGGGTCTCTCCTTATACAACCATTACCTATCCGGAAATGTTCGACTGGCTCGTAGAACGTGAAGTTGTGAATCTACCTGTCTTTCGCCAAGAAAATATTGAAGAGAAAGAACCAGAAAATTTTGATCCTCAACTTGCTCTATTTTAATTTCTATTGGAGGTTTTATGAATTTTATAAGAGCCATGGGTTTATTTATTTTCCTGATAGGCGGTTTCCTCATCATGTTGAGTTGCTTGTTCAGGATAAGGATCTACCGGTTTGGTATGTCACTCTTTGTCTTGGGAACCACAATGGTGTTGCTTCCCCTGGCTGCGGTATGAGGGGAATATTGAATGATTAGTAAAAAGACATTAGACAGCAGCAACCTCTGGGTTGGCCTCTGGATCAAATGGAGAGGGAAGAAGGTTCATCTGATCTCTGCCTTTGCAGGAGAAGATGGATTGTACCAGGTTCATTATGATTACAAGGGCGCCGTGTATGTTGATCTCGATGTTCCTGAGCAGGAGATATCGAAAGCCCTGATCATTGAGGTTTAAACGGTTTATTGGCCGTTTAATGAGTGTTTAAACACTTGGTAAAAGGAGGGTCCAATTGTTATGGAAAAGGATGATAAATTCAGAAGAGAGTGTTTCAAGGGCTTTAATGAAGAAACTTTATATTCAATGTCATTATATAAAATGAATGAAATCTATATAGATTGGCTTGAATCAGAATTAGAAGAAGCCAGAGCCAAGGCTGAGACTAATAAACAGCTGAACCAGCCACCAAGCTTTCCGTATGAATATGAACTATTTCTTGTTTATTTCCAAAGGAATCAAGGGGACTTCAGAAAGACTGTACACGCCTTAACTTTTGATGGCAGATGTTCATTAGAAGTCATGCAATGGTTTGCTTTGAGACTTGGAATATCATGGGAACCCGAATGGAGATGAAAAATGGAAAAGACGGAAATGATGCTTTACTATGAAAAGGAAACCAGGAAACCAAGTACCCGGTTTGTTAATGATGGTATCCATATGTTTGGTTCAATTGAAGTCTGGCACTATGAGTATGTGAGATGGCTTGAGAAGAAGGCAAAGAGAAACATCTCAATAGACCTAGCATTGCTGAAGAGATCCGATCAACTACATGCATCAGTCATTGAACAGAGCACTTATATAGAGAATGAGTTAAAAAGGCTTGTCATAGAACCTGATACTAGCTTTGAAATACTAGATAGAGCAAATCTAAAAAATGAGGAGGTATCTATAGGATAAATGATCTACCAACAATAAACAGATAAAGAGGTTTAGCCGGTCCACCAGGGCCGGTTTTTCTATGTGCTTATTACCTTTTAAAAGGTAGTTAGCCTACATTTATCAGCTCAGGATTTACCGGCAGATTTTATAAAATCAATGGATTTGGGATAGAATTGTGCAAGAAAAGAGGGATGTAAGCTATGCTAGATTATCCTCATAAAAACGGTAGAACTAACCAACTACAGTATAGCAAATACCTTGTCAAATAGCCATACCAAGACCTTGTTTATTATAGATTTATCTATATTTTTCTCTGCAAAGATAGGAACATTCAGGAGCCTCTTTGCCTCCCATGGCACCACATGGTGAAGCAGGTTTGGATCAGCCTCTTACATAGTGTTTAGGAACCCTTCAAGAGCTGTTTAAAAACACGCTATTACCAAGTAAAGCACGGAAAAACACGGTATAAATTGTTCATTTATTTCGGGATTGTGTGTTCAAAAGTCTGGATTTTTTGTTCAAAAATTTTGGATTGTACAGTAATGCTGGTTGTCTCTCTACAACATTATGAGCATACTTGTAAGTGAAGAGAGGGAGCTAACCGGCTGAGCATCTGAGCGCTACTGGCAAGTGGTCGGGGATTCCTCTCTTCATCTGTTCAGTTGCTCCTGCAGGAACCCTAAATTCCGTAAGCCCATTCAAGATTATTACGTTAGCGCTACATTGAGCGAATGGTTTCCTCTAAAAGCAAAACTCCCCATCCGTATAGGACAGGGAGCTCTCTGTTTTGCCGCCTCTCAGAATTGAACTGAGGACACAAGGATTTTCAGTCCTTTGCTCTACCAACTGAGCTAAAGCGGCGTCAACGTCATCTTGTATACCCTAATTTTCTCACACTTGTCAACACCTTTTGGGAAAAACAGGGGAATCTTGCCCAAACAACCCCCATCTGTTACAGTCTGGTTGTCATGAACACCACACAACCGGTACTGCTTTCAGTCGAACATTTGAGCTTCTCCTTTTCCAAGGACAAGCAAATTCTTGGGGACATAAGCTTCTCAGTCAGCCAAGGAAGCTTCACACTTATCAGTGGGCCAAATGGTGCTGGTAAAAGCATCCTCCTGCGTTGTCTCAAGGGTTTACTGAAACCTAGCGGTGGATCAATCTACCTCTCGGGAGAGGATGTAACAAAGAATCCGAGACTTCACTCCATAGGTTTGGTATTCCAGGATGCTGATACCCAGATAGTAGGACAGACGGTGGAGAAGGATATCCGTTTCGGTATGGAAAACCTCTCTGTGGATGAAACCGAACAACAGAAAAGACTGGATGAAGTGCTTGCCCTGATGAACCTCCAGAAC
This sequence comes from uncultured Sphaerochaeta sp., assembly GCF_963677075.1. NCBI lineage: Bacteria > Pseudomonadati > Spirochaetota > Spirochaetia > Spirochaetales > Sphaerochaetaceae > Sphaerochaeta > uncultured Sphaerochaeta sp. Next base: position 3,109,734 of record NZ_OY781873.1, read on the forward strand.
CAGAGAGACCAGCGTCCTCGTACGCTCAGTGGAGGGGAAAAGAGAAAACTCTCGATGAAACCGAACAACAGAAAAGACTGGATGAAGTGCTTGCCCTGATGAACCTCCAGAACCAGAGAGACCAGCGTCCTCGTACGCTCAGTGGAGGGGAAAAGAGAAAACTCTCGATAGCTGGTATTTTGGTCATGGAAACTGATCATTCTTGATGAGCCGTTTGCCAACCTCGACTACCGCTCTGCAGTAAGTGTATTGGAAACACTGCTTGCACTGCAGCAAAGTGGACACACGATCATCATCGTCAGCCATGAAATCGACAAGGTCCTTGCACATGCTGACCAGGTACTTGTACTGGAAGCAGGAATGGTTGCTGTACAAGGGACAAAACACTCTGTTTTTGAACACCTCGAAGACCATGGCATGTATGTTCCGAAAACAAGCAATGTTGAGGACCTGACATGGCTGAAGCACTGATCTTTCACTACCGGAAACAAGATAGCTTTCTCAACCACTGCAACCCGATGACCAAGTTTCTCTCTGTCATCGTCCTCTGCCTTGCCCTGATCTATATCTCACTATGGGGCATTCTGATTATTTTCTCTGCCTTGCTGATCGCTGGCATTTCACAACGCTTACCGCTTAGGCAGTACCAGAGAGAGCTCAGGTTCTTCTTGGTCCTCCTGGCCCTGATCACCATCATGGAATACGTTTCCAGCAACGACTATCTTATTACGGCCTCTGCATTCTTCCGGTTCAGCACCATCATACTCTCAGGCATCCTTATTGCAGATAGTACCGCCCCAGACGATCTTGCCAGGTCACTGGGGAGTCTATTGGACAAGATACCCTTCATCAATGGTTGGAGAATAGCAAGCAGTATTGAACTCACGCTCTCTCTCCTTCCCATGATATTCGATGCCTCCCTTGAAGCAAATACCGCTAGGAAGGCAAGGATCGAGAGAAGAAGCAACCTGTACAGAACCATCATCGGACTGTCCACCAGTATCTTCCTCTTGTTACTGGATAAGGCAGAGGACCTTTCACTTGCCCTTGAAGCAAGAAACTACGACCCAGACATGCCGCGTACCCGCCTTCGCTATGGGAGGACTGATGTACTGCTCTGTATATTGGTCATACTGATCACTGCTGCCAGTTTCGTGGTATAATAATCCCATGCAAGACAAAGAGAGTGTAAGGGCACAGCTGATATCCCAAGAGAGAGCATTGCGAGGAACTGATTTCTCCGAAGAAGATCGCTTGAGTTGCTCTGCATTGCTCTCTAGTGCGCTCTACAAAGATGCCTCTTGGATCTTTGGCTTCTTCCCCCTTCCATCCGAGGTTGATATCAGAGTCGTTCTGCTTGATGCAATAGCACACAAGCATCTTGCCTTACCACTTTGCAGGCCTGATGGTACCATGAGCTTTCAGGAAGTGTTGAGCCTGGATCATTTACATACAGGAAGTCTGGGAATTACTGAGCCTCTAGAGGGGAGCGCTGTAATGCCTTCCAACGACACCCTTATCCTGGTTCCGGGACTTGCCTTTACCCACCAGAAAGCACGCCTTGGAAGAGGCAAAGGCTACTACGATCGGTTTCTACATTTGTATAGAGAATCATACACGCTCGGCATCTGCCGGAAACATCAACTTCTTAAGAGCATCCCAACTGATCAGTGGGACATTGGGGTCAATGGACTATTATGTGGAGGAGCCTTCTACTAAACTGGGCCGCTGGCAGAACCAGACAAACTCCTGCTTAGCCATCATGGAAAGGAACCGCCGGCAAGCCTCGTCACTCTTGCTTTGGTGCAGATTCAGGAGGTGTTCTCTCATCTGCTCGGTACGCACTCCTCTCAGAATGGAACTCAAGGCACCTAGGTACTCCATCTGGATGGACGGGGAAGAGGCAATCACAAACAGGAGATGGACAGGCATCCCATCACTGCTACCGTACTCTATGCCCTCTTTGCTGATACCCAATGCAATGTGGACTTCATTGATACCGAGAATCTTTCCATGGGCAATAGCAACCCCATGTCCAATACCCGTTGACTGTATATGCTCACGACGAAGCACCCCGCGCTTGAAACGCTCGAGGTCAGGGAGAGACGTGAACACTGAACAGGAATCTATCACTTCCAGGATGGCCTGGGTCTTATCTTTCGACGTAAGCTGACAGATCACCGATTGGCAATCATTGAGAATATCCACTGGGTAACTATACACAAAGGAAGTAAGTGTATCAAGGGAGCGAAACTGGTAAACCAGATCCGCCCCCAGTCTACCTTATGCCAAATCCTCTAGATAGGCATTCATTGCCTTTGCGGCCTTTCTTCCCTGCCCCATGGCAAGGATAACCGTTGCAGCACCAAGGACGATATCACCACCTGCGTAGACTCCCCTAAGCGTGGTCTCACAGGTCTCCTCATTGACAATGAAGTTACCCCTTCGATTAACCTCAATACCATCAGTTGTTGCCTTGATGAGAGGATTGCTGTCATTCCCAATGGCAATAATGGCTGTATCGAAGTCAAAGATTTTCTCACTGCCTGGGATCTCTACCGGACGACGACGACCAGAAGCGTCAGGCTCTCCCAACTCGCAGGTGATCAACTCAACACCGTTTACCCTTCCCTTCTCATCAGCGGTAATCTTCAGGGGCGAGTGGAGGAACAGGAATTTGACTCCCTCTTCCTTTGCGTGATTCACTTCCTCGCGACGGGCAGGCATTTCCAACTCTGTACGTCGATAGACGATGAATACTTCCTCTGCACCAAGACGCTTTGCAGTCCTTGCAGCATCCATTGCAACGTTGCCACCACCGAAGACAGCAACCTTCTTGGATTGGTAGAGAGGGGTGCGTGACTTCCCCACAGCATATGCCTTCATCAGGTTGCTCCGGGTCAGGTACTCATTTGCTGAGAATACCCCTACATAGTTCTCGCCCTCAATGCCGAGGAACTTGGGAAGTCCTGCTCCCGATCCGACAAAAACGGCATCAAAGCCATCTCTCTCCATCAGGTCGGTAATTTTTCGTGTCTTTCCTACCAGATAGTTGGGTCTGATCTCAACGCCCATTTCCTTGAGATTCTGCAATTCATGTTCCACAATCTTCTTGGGAAGACGGAACTCAGGAATACCATAGACCAATACTCCCCCAGCCTTGTGCAAGGCCTCGAACATCACAACTGAGTGGCCTTCCCTGCGCAGATCTGCAGCAGCTGAGATACTTGCAGGACCAGACCCTACAACGGCAACCTTGCGCCCACTATCGCTCTTGATGTGGGGAACCTTCTCAAGATCATGCTCTCTTGCATAGTCAGCAACATAGCGTTCAATGCGACCAATGGAAACCGACTGCTCGACATCCTTGTGCATCTTTCCTACGGTACAGAACTTCTGGCATTGTGCTTCCTGAGGGCAGACACGACCACAGATGGATGGGAGCAGGCTGCTCTCCTTGATGATCTCCACGGACTTGCCATAGTTACCCTTTGCAGCCTCTGCGATGAAAGCAGGGATATCAATGGAAACAGGGCATCCGGCAATACAGGGTTCATTCTTGCACTGGAGACAGCGCATGGCCTCAACACGGACCTGATTGTCCGTATAACCGAGGGCAACCTCTTCCATATTGCATACACGGACCTCTGGAGCCTGACTTGGCATCTCCTGGAGGGGAATCTGTGCCCTATCCCTAGGGCTGAGTGTCTTATCTTTCAGTTGCTCGAGCAACTCTTTTGCTTGGGCGTCAAGTGTTTCTTTCGTTATATGCATATGCCTAAGCCTCTCCTTCGTTGATATTCAGTCCAATATGGCAGCGGTGGTGTGCCTCTGCTTCCTCACTCTTGTAGGTACCGAGACGAAGCAACATATTATCCCAGTCAACCAGATGACCATCAAATTCAGGACCATCGACACAGACAAACTTTGTCTCTCCGCCGATAGTGACACGACAACCGCCGCACATACCTGTGCCATCGATCATGATGGTGTTCAGGGATACAATGGTATGGATGCCATAGGGCTTGGTGGTGAGTGCTGCAAACTTCATCATGACAGGAGGCCCGATAATGACCACACAATCGGGTTTGTCCTCTTCACAAATCTCCTTCAAGGGGACAGTCACCAAGGCTTTTCTTCCATAGGAACCATCATCAGTGACAACAATCACCTCATCAGCGGTTTCCCGCATTTCCTCTTCCATGATCAGGAGTTCTTTTGTTCGTGCGCCCATGATCACCGTAACCTCATTGCCGGCTTTCTTCATGCCTTCCACAATAGGGAAGAGAGGGGCAACACCTATGCCTCCCCCAACACAGACAACCTTTCCATACTTCTTGATATCGGTTGGCTTGCCCAAAGGACCTAACAGGTTTTCAATGGTATCCCCGATCTCGAGTAGCGCAAGACGGTGGGTTGTCTCTCCCACTGCCTGGAAGATCAAGGTAATGGAACCTTTTACAGGATCTGCATTGGCTATGGTCAAAGGAATACGTTCGCCAAATTCCCCACCCATCTGCAGGATGATGAATTGACCGGGTTTTCTTGCCTCTGCGATCTCAGGGGCTTCGATCTCCATGCGGAACACTTCCTTCGATAACCGTTCTTTAGCCAGAATTTTGTTCATGTCTTCTCCTCAGCATGATATCTTGACATACCGAAACCTTCCGACAAGGATGCAGATCGGGATCATGCAAACTGCGCGTGGAAAATATCGCTAATGCTGTCTTACTACGTTGTATTTAGTATTCTTTTATCACTCTGAAGTGTCAAGTATGTCTTGCCCATCTCCCAATGAGCTGGCACACTACCCATAGGAGAGGTAACCATGATTAAAAAAGCAACAACCATGCAAGAAACCATTAAAGAGAAAATGAGAGAAGGAACAGGACAGGTCGTCCTGAAAGCCCTTGCTGATGAAGGCAGTGTAGCCCATTGCAGACTCTTCTCCGAGATTCGTCTGGAGAAAGGCTGCAGCATCGGGGAACACAACCATGTAAACGAAACTGAGTATTACTGGATAACCTCAGGGAAAGGCATTGTTACTGAAGTCGATGGTGACAAGGTCGTGGAAAAAGGAGACTTGGTCATCACCGGCGGCGGTGCAAGTCACGCAATCAGGAATGAGGAAGCAGAACCACTGACCTTCCTGGCACTGATCATTCTCGACTGACATACTTACATACCTAATAAGACAGCCTGCAGAAATCTGCAGGCTGTTCTATGCAAAGGGGTGGATACTGCTACTATACGGAGTACGTCCTTACTTGATCTTCACTTCAATGGTCTTGGGAAGTACTTCCTTCTTCTTTGGAAGGGTGATGGTCAAGACACCGTCGGCAAACTCGCCTTCAATATTTCCTTCATCAATATCCTCGGGAAGACTGAAGGAACGCTCAAACTTCTTGAAGTATCGCTCACGAACCAGGTTCTTCTGCTTTTCATCAGCACTCTTCAGGCTCTGCTTGTCACTGCTGATCTTCAGGACATGTTTCTCGATATTGACCCTGACCTCTTCCTGTTTATACCCAGCAAGCTCAGCCTCGATCACATATGCTTTCTCGGTTTCATAGATATCTACTGGGGGAATTTTGCTTCGATTGGTGCCCCAGTCAGCCCAAAGGTCATTGAATAAGGAATCGAATTCCGAAACAGGGTTGCTGTTATTGTACGTTACATAATATTTCATGTTGACACCTCCATGTGGTCATTGTGTTTCATTTTGTTACACAAAGTATAATGCAATCAACGTGCCAACTTTTTAATTCATTCACATATTTTCATATAATAAATTTATAATTCCTTATATTGTATTTATTTATTAAATTTTTTTCAAATCTGCAATGTCTATCATAGATGCTCCCATAATCGACTACTTTTACTTACATTGAGTCATATTGACACAAAAGGGTCGAAAAGGCCCTCTTGTTGTCACCATCTGACACAATCCTTAGGAAAAATAGCGCACAGCACCCCAAAACAACCCAGCATCAGGAACTGAAGAAGTATTTGTGTAGAGCCGGCTTACAATCCTTTCGCTGTGAGCCATCCGTCCAAAGACCTTACCATCCTGGCTGCTTATCCCTTCAATAGCCCACAAAGATCCATTGGGTGCAAGGGGCTTGCCTCTCTCATCGACATACTGCGTTGCAATCTGTCCATGTATCTCGAGTCTTTTCAGTGTCTCAATCGGTGCGAAGAAATTTCCTTCCCCATGGCTGATGGGGATCAGCTGGGTATCTCCTACCTGGTAGGCTCCCATCCACGGGGAGAGCACAGAAGAGACCCGGCAATGGACCAGCGAGGAGATATGGTGCCCTTGGATGTTCTCAATCAGTAATGGGTCACCCGTTTGGGGCTCTGTGACTGCTCCATGCGGCAACAAGCCAACTTGAAGCAAGGCCTGGAACCCATTGCAGATACCCCCTACCAATCCATCGCGCTCATTCAGGAGTGCATGGATCTCTTTCTTGACCAGCTCATTACGTAAGAAGGTAGCAATCAATTTGCCCGAACCATCAGGTTCATCACTGGCGGAAAAACCTCCACTGAGGAAGAGAATCTGGGACTCTGAGAGAAGCTGTGTGAATTGCTTGATACTTGAGGCAATTCGGTCAGGACTCATCGATTTGATCACAAAAATCTCCGGTTCCCCTCCACAATATCTCCAAGCACGTTCCACATCATATTCACAGTTGGTTCCCTCGAAAACCGGAAGCAGAATCCTTGGCTTCTTCTTTGGATACCGGGAGTGTGATTCCAATCGATTGCTGTACTCCGGAGAGGGAATGTGTTGTTCATCCCTTTCTGGATTGACCGATCCGTAGACAGATGAGAGCGGAGAGATCAGCCACCGTTCCACCGTGGCAAGGTCCACTGAGAAACCAGGGAAGCAGAGTTGTTCAGCCTCGATGGTACGCCCGATGGGGACCCCTATGTGTCGACTCATTGGATCCAATTCCAGCAGAAAGGCACCATAGCGCTTTTTCTGCAGATCTTCCTTTGTGGTAAGCTCACAGCCGATTCGGTTTCCTAGTGCCATCTTTGCCACTGCTTCGGCTATACCCCCATAGCCAAGGGCATAGGCACTGAGCGCTTTCACCTTGTTCACTTCTGCAAACAGTGCAGGCAGGTCCTCCTCCTTGTCACAAGAGAGCAATACCAGCGTTGAGCCAATCCGTTTGAACTCCTGGGAAACCAAGCTATGGGTGTTAGTCTTCGATACTGCAAAACTTACCAAGGTAGGAGGAACATCAATATCCTGAAACGTGCCGCTCATGGAATCCTTGCCCCCAATGGCAGCCACGGAGAACAACTTCTGTGCCTTGTAGGCACCAAGAAGTGCAGCCAGTGGAATACCCCAGCGCCCAGGGTCGGTACCAACCCTACCAAAATATTCCTGAAAGGAGAGGTATGTCTCTTCGAGGTCACCTCCACAAGCCACCACTTTTGCAAGAGAATGCACCACAGAGGCAAATGCCCCTTGATAGGGATTCTCACTCATCATGTAGGGATCATATCCCCAGGAAGCCAATGTTGCAGTCTTGGACTCCCCTCCTCTGAGGGGAATTGTGGATGCAACACACTGCTCTGGTGTCCTCTGGTACTTCCCACCAAAGGGATAGTGCAGAGTATTGGACCCGATGGTACTGTCAAATCGTTGAGCCAAGGGTTGCTTGCTTGCCACATTCAAATCTTCCAAGAGTCTCCTGAATGCTGATTTATCAAATGGCGGAGCAGGGGTTTCCTCTTTTTTGGTTATGAGGGGAATCGAAACGGTTGAGTGCTTTGCTGCCCCATTACTGTCCAGCAGTCTTCGGTCCAAATCAACAAGCTTCCTTCCCTGGTAGAGCATGATCAAATGAGGAGACTCTGTCACGGTTGCCACCACGGTTGCCTCAAGGTTTTCCCCTTCAGCCAGGCGGATGAACGCTTCAGCATCGCTCTCTTCCACCACCATCGCCATACGTTCCTGACTCTCACTGATGGCTCGTTCGGTCCCATCCAAACCTGCATATTTAACCGGGATCTTGTCCAGGTCAATGATAAGCCCGTCAGCAAGCTCACCGATCGCAACACTCACCCCACCAGCACCAAAGTCATTACATCGCTTGATCATACCGATGGCCTCTGGATTACGCATCAACCTCTGCAGCTTACGCTCCTCTGGCGCATTCCCTTTCTGTACTTCAGCCCCGCATGATTCGAGGGATTGTGAATCGTGTTCTTTTGAGGAACCTGTGGCTCCTCCACACCCATCTCTTCCCGTACGTCCTCCCACCAACATTACCACATCACCAGGAGCAGGTCGCTCTCGCCTGACATAGCGTTGGGGTACACAACCAAGGACAAAGCCAAGCTCCATATGTTTGGCCATGAAATTTGGATGATATACTTCATCAACCAGGCTGGTTGCCAAGCCTATCTGATTACCGTAGGAGCTGTATCCCTGGCTGGAGCGCAGGGCAATCGTCCGCTGGGGGAGTTTTCCTTCCATGGTCTGGGAGAGCGGGATACGCGGATCTGCACTACCGGAGATTCTCATAGCCTGGTAGACATAGGCCCTCCCCGAAAGGGGGTCCCTAATTGCCCCGCCTATACAGGTAGCCGCTCCACCAAAGGGTTCAATCTCGGTTGGATGATTGTGTGTCTCATTCTTGAACTGCAGCAGGTATGGCTCCAAACCATCGGGGGTATCCACCGTAATCCTCACCGAACATGCATTGATCTCCTCAGAGAGGTCCAGGTTTTCCAACTTCCCTTTCGCCTTGAGTACCTTCGCAGCTATGGTTGCCAGATCCATCAGGCTTACTGGGTTATCTCTGCCCAGTTGCCTCCTATCATCCAGGTAGGACGCATAGGTCGCTGCAATCTCTGGCTCTTCAATGGTTACCTTATCCAAATGGGTCAAGAATGTGGTATGCCGACAATGGTCCGACCAATAGGTGTCGATGACCCTCAGCTCCGTATAGGTGGGGTCCCTCCCTATTTCACGGAAGTGGTTCTGTACCACGGCAAGGTCCGCTGCATCCATTGCCAATTGGTAGGCTGATTTCGTCTTCTCATGATCTGTGGAAAAACGAAAATCATTGAGCACAGGAGGAAAAGCGGGGGGCTCAATTTCAGCTGTCAACTGCTCAGGAAGGAGGAACGATACCTCCCTTGCCTCAACAGGATTGATGAGATAGGTTCTAATCTTATCTTTCTCTTCTTCCGTAAACGTTCCATCAAAACCATAGATGGTGGCGCATCTGATAGTTGCTTCTCTCTCATTCTCCAGGAGTAATCGCAAGGAAAGCTGTACAGCTGCTGCTCTCTGGTCAAATTGTCCTTCATGCATCTGCATTGCAAGATGCCAATCGGAGGGAGGCACTTCCTGGAGTATCTCATCCCTTCCGGGCAACATCAAAATACGGTTGCAGAGTGACCTGAAGTCCTCTTCCTCGAGATGCTCAACATCATAGCGATAGTATATACGAAGCCCTCTCAGGTCTCCTATGCCGAGGAACTGACGGAGTTCGGTTGCCAGTGCCTGCTCCCTTGATCGAAACTTACTCCCCCGGGTTATGTATACACGACGAACCATGCTCTTCCTCCTGCAACGCTCTCTTGCCAATATCCCTTCGATACTGCTTTCCCTCATAGGTAACAGCATCCACTGCCTTATACGCCACACGTATCGCTTTATCCAATGTTTCACCGGTCCCCACCACATGGAGGACCCTTCCCCCATCAGTCACCAAATCCCCCTGTTCATCATAAGTAGTTCCACCATGATAAAGCCTAGTATTCTGGGGAAGGTTGCTGATGGTGATAGCTTTTCCCTTCTCATAGCTGACTGGGTAGCCACCACTGGCAAGTGTCACAGAACATGCAGATTCCTTTCTGCTCACCACCGGGATACGATTGAGGGTACCATTCCTGCAAGCCAACAGAATTTCCAATGCATCACCTTCCAAAAGGGTGAGTGCAACCTCGGCCTCAGGGTCCCCAAAGCGACAATTGTATTCAATGACCACCGGGCCCCCAGAGGTGAGCATGAGACCAAAAAAGAGACAGCCCACAAACGGACTGCCTTCTCTCTTTAGTGCGGCAATGGTAGGAAGCACGATGCTTTCCATACACTCACCTGCCACCTGCTCACTATAGAAAGGATTTGGGGCTATAACTCCCATACCTCCGGTATTAGGTCCCTGGTCCCCATCGAAGGCACGCTTATGATCCATGCAACTGACCAGAGGCTTCACATGCGTTCCATCACTCAGGACAAGGAGGGACACCTCAGGACCACTGACAAACTCTTCGATCACCACTGTCTGACCACTGGAGGCAAAGATTTTCTGTACCATCATTGCCTGCAGAGCCTCTTCAGCCTCCTCAAGCGTCTCTGCGATGACTACCCCTTTACCGAGGGCAAGCCCATCAGCCTTGACCACCACAGGAAAAGAGCTTCTTGATAGGTGCTCACGTGCGGTGACAATATCGGTAAATACCTGATAAGAAGGAGTGGGAATATGATTCCGTACCATAAAGGCCTTGGCATAGGATTTACTCCCCTCAAGCTGGCTTGCCACCTTGGTTGGACCAAAACAGGGAATCCCCTGTGCCTCCAACACATCTGCAAGCCCGCCGACCAGTGCTTCATCGGGTCCTATTACTGCAAACTCAATTGCATGCTGCACTGCAAATTCAGCAATCCCATTGTGGTCACCAAGCGGGATGGAGACCATGGTTGCAAGGGATGCAATTCCTGCATTATGTCCGATACAGAACAGCTCAGTTGCCTTCTTACTGTTTGCAATTACTGCTGCCAAGGCGTGTTCACGGCCGCCTGAACCGATGATGAGGATACGCATCGTCTAGTGATGGAAGAGACGGATCGCATTGCAAACCATCAGGATGCCATGTTCATCACATGCCTTGATCACTGCATCGTCACGCAAGGAACCTCCACTCTGCACTATATAGGAAACACCACTCTGGGCTGCACGGTCGATATTGTCCCTGAAGGGGAAGAATGCATCACTGGCAAGGCTTACTCCGGTAATTGAGGCTAGGATATCCCGCTTTTCCTGATCTGTGAGCGGTGGCACATCTTCACTGAAATAGAGCCCAGGGTCCTTGATCTCTGATCGCAGATACGCTTCCACTGCATTATCCTTCTCATTCCTGCTCAAGGAGGGAAGGAAGGGAAGGTCAAGAACCTGCCTGGACTGACGCAGGTGCCAGGCATCGGCCTTTTCACCTGCAAGACGGGTGCAATGGATTCTGGATTGCTGTCCTGCCCCCACCCCGATGGTCTGCCCACGCTTCGCGAAACATACAGAATTCGATTGCGTATACTTCAGTGCATTGAGTGCAACGAGCAAGTCAAGACGGGCCTCCTCAGTCAAATCCTTGTTCTGTGTGACGATCGGCTGAAGGACAGATGCATCCAGTACTGCAGTATTACGCTCTTGGGTAAAGGTAATTCCATAGACACTTCTCGTCTCCAGCATAGGTGGTTCATAGCTGGGATCAATCTGCAGTACGACATACTTGCCGCCTTTCTTCTTCTGCAACAAGGCAAGCGCCTCAGGTTCGTAGGAGGGTGCGATAACCCCGTCAGATACTTCCCGCTTGATGATTCGCGCTGTTTGCAGATCACAACGTTCACTGAGACTGATGAAATCCCCGAAGGAAGACATACGGTCCGCCCCTCGGGCTCGTACATAGGCAGTGGCAAGCGGAGAAAGTTCCTCATGCTCCCCAATGAAGTACATCCTGCGCTCTGTCTCATTCAATGCAAGCGAAACCGCAGCTCCTGCCGGGCTGACATGCTTGAACGAGGCGGCTGCACTGAGTCCGGTAGCCTCTGCGAGTTGGCTGACCAGTTGCCATCCGTTCAGCGCATCCAGCAAATTGATATATCCAGGGCTTCCGCACAACACCTGCAGGGGAAGATCCCCCACTTCCATGCTTATACGTGCATGTCCTTGGTTGGGATTGCATCCATACTTCAAATCCAAATGATCCACCTACTACCTCCCACTCTCTGCATTGATCAAAAACAACTCAAAGGAACCGACCGAAAGATCGGTCTCCCGGACACAGAGTGCCACCCGGTACGATTCATCGAGACTCTTCCATATCTGGTTGGCTATCTCACCTCCCGATCCCTTCAAGGACACTTGTATCGGTTTGCCGGTAAAGGGGGGAAGAGGATTACCATCCCCTTCATAGGTATGGATGAGATGACCCTCCCCTCTCCTTGGATGCGGGTAGGGAAAGAGGGCTCTCTCACACGCTTCCTTCTTCCTTCTCAGAATCGAGAGGGAGTACGCTCCGCCATCAGAGAAATCAATCAATCCACTGATACGGCTGGTATAGTTCGGGGCATCGGGTTCATAGGTACGGCCCTCAAGTGCTTCTGCCATTCCCTTGCCTTCAGCAAGCGAGGAGAGGATGGTATCGCTCTGGTCGCCATTGGAGACCACAAGCTTGGTTTCATACGTATCCATAGCACGGTAGATGATCAGGGAAGGGTCCTCAACCAAGCGCTCATCAATTGCCTCAGTCCTGACAGTCCCGGCATCTGCAACCAATCGACGGTTTTTGCTGTGCTCGCTTCGTGCGGTTATGAAGTAGGCGACAATACTCTTTCCTTCTTCGTTCAATCCACACACAATACCCCTTCCAGGATATCGTTGTGCCTGCAGTGCTTTGTTCAAATCCATTCCATACTCCAATAATTGACAATAGTGCTCCACGGTTTCAGGAAGCAATTTCCACTCGACTGTTTCCAGAATCCGCTTTGCCAGACTCTCCGGCGTATCGCCATCAAGCACCTCGAGCGAGCGCTGTGCGAGGATCGGACCGGCATCCGCTTCCTCACTGACGATGTGCACGGTTGCCCCGCTGAGTTTAACCCCACGTTCCAAGGCAGCCTCATGCACCCGCCTGCCATAATACCCTTTTCCACAGAAGCTGGGTATCAGGGAGGGGTGGATATTGAGAATCCTCTCAGGGTACTGCCTCACAACATTGCCACTGAGAATGGTCAAAAAACCAGCCAATACCACCAAATCTATACGGTAGGTTCCAAGCAAAGCCAAGAGTTCTGTTTCAAACCGTGCCCTCTTGAGTTGTTTTTTGTCAAGGGCAACAGCAGGAATTCCCTTCAGCTTTGCACGATCCAGGGCTTGTGCATCACTTCTGTCGCTGACTACCAGGACAACCGAACCATGATTGAGCAGGAGAGCATCAGCAGCATCAAGCATAGCTTGAAGGTTGGTCCCGCTTCCGCTTGCCAATACAGCGATACGGATCATGTGATCACCACCCCTTCTGATTCTGTCACTTCCCCAAGGACCCAAGCATCAGGAATAAGGGAGAGAGCAAGCTCAGCATCCTCTCCCTTGATGGCAATTACCATTCCTACTCCCATGTTGAATGTTGCATACATGTCCTCGTCAGGAATTGATCCTGTTTGTTGGATGAGACCAAAGATTGGTTTCTGCTTGATCGAATCCCTATTGATAACAGCTCCAAGACCAGGGGGAAGCATCCTGGGGATATTCTCATAGAATCCCCCTCCGGTAATGTGGCTTGCCCCCTTTATGGAAATCTTTTCGGCAAGCTCCAACACCTGGGAAACATAGATTCTTGTTGGTGTAAGCAACTCTTCGCCCAGGGTACAGCCAAGTTCCTCATACCAATGAAAAAGCAAGGAAGGGTCACTATCCAGATCAAAGACCTGCCGGATGAGGGAGAATCCATTTGAGTGCACCCCGCTTGAAGGGAGAGCCAGGAGGCAGTCTCCACGCTTCATGGTGGATGGGTCGAAAATTCTTTCCTTTTCAGCCACAGCTACACAGAATCCTGCAAGGTCATACTCTCCCCTCTGGTAGAAACCCGGCATCTCTGCCGTCTCGCCCCCGATAAGGGCACATCCTGCCTGCAGGCACCCCTTGGAAATCCCTTTGACAATCTGTTCCACTTTCAGTGGGGCAAGCAGACCCAAGGCAATGTAATCGAGGAACAGACGTGGCTTTGCACCGCAGCAGATGACATCGTTGACGCACATGGCGACACAGTCGATGCCTACTGAATCATGACGATCAAGGGCAAATGCTATCTTCAGCTTGGTACCTACCCCATCAGTACCACATACCAGAACGGGGTGGGGGGTGTCTTCCAGATCGAGTTCAAAGAGACCGGAGAAACCTCCGAGATCGGAGCGGACCCCGTCAATCATGGTGGAGGCCACATGCTTCTTCATCAACTCAACGGCTTTATAGCCCCGCCTCACATCAACCCCAGCATCTGCATATCTTTGTGCTTGCATAACCAGCTCCTATAACGCTTTGGGACAGGGATACTCACCGGTAAAACATGCTCGGCAGAACCCAATACCCGGATGATCTGAAAGCTTTATCACTTGGTCAGTAGTAAGGAAGCCAAGTGAGTCGACACCAAGGATTGCCTCCATGGCCTTATGGTCATGATTACAGGCAAAGAGATCTTTCTTTGAATCAATATCTGTACCGTAATAACAGGGGAACAGAAAGGGAGGAGCCGATGAGCGCAAATGAACTTCTTTAGCTCCTGCTTCCCTAAGCAGGCGAACAATACGCTTGCTTGTGGTTCCCCTTACGATGGAGTCATCAATCAGGACTACTCGTTTCCCTCTAACCGTAGAGCTGATCGGATTGAGTTTGATACGTACCGTACTCTCCCGCTCACCCTGCTTCGGTTGGATGAATGTCCTGCCAATGTACTTGTTCTTGATAAACCCAATCCCATAGGGGATCCCTGACTGCCTGGAATACCCGATTGCAGCATCAATCCCACTGTCAGGCACTCCTATGACCACATCTGCCTGAGAAGGGTGCTCCAGGGCAAGGAATGCCCCACTGCGGATTCTTGCGTCATGGACACTGATGGTGTCTATGACGCTGTCGGGACGTGCAAAATAGATGAGTTCAAAGACGCAGAGGCTGGAACTTACGCTCTTGCAATGATCTTTGTTGGAATGAATCGTCCCATCCTTGCCGTCAATGATGCAGATCTCCCCAGGTTCAATATCCCGAAGGAACTGAGCCCCAACAGCATCGAGCGCACAACTTTCACTGGCAAATACATACCCATCTTCCACTTTGCCCAGACAGAGTGGGCGGAACCCATGGGGATCCCGTACAGCAATAAGCGAATCTTCACTCATCACCAGAAGGGAGTAAGCCCCCTTCACCTCATCCATGGTCCTGGAGAGAGCCTCTTCCAGGCTTTGGGATTCCAACCTATGACTGGTGAGAATATGGGCAAACACCTCTGTATCGCTCGAGGAGTGAAAAAGCGAACCTTTCAACTCCAAGGTACTACGAAGTTCCTGGTCATTGACCAGATTCCCGTTGTGAGCCAGGGCAAGACTGCCCAGCATATGATGGAAAATCATTGGCTGGACATTCTCTGGGCTTCTCTCCCCGCTTGTCCCGTAGCGGTTATGGGCGATAGCCATCCTAGAGGAGCCGAATGGAAGCTCTGGGGGATGTTCAAAAACATCGGCAACCAAGCCCACATCCTTGGTGACGCTCAACATACCATCGCAGTTGAAGGCTATCCCGCACCCTTCCTGCCCCCGATGCTGCAACGCATACAGACCCTTGAAACAAGCTTGGTTGACAGCCACCTTGGAGGGACTGTAGATGCCAAAAACACCACAAGCCTCATTGAGGGAACTCATCAGGCATCTCCCATCAGTCGTGACAATATTTCCTGATACGCTGCTTCCACATCCCCAAGGTCCCTTCTGAAGCGGTCCTTGTCCAACTTTCTGTTGGTTTTTGTATCCCAGAACCTGCAGGTATCGGGGGATATCTCATCGCTGAGGAGAAGCTGTCCACTAGAGGTCATCCCAAACTCCAACTTGAAATCGACCAAGGTAATGCCCAGGTCCTCAAGGTAGGAACAGAGTATCTCATTGATACGTAGTGCATAGTCGGTGATCAGCTGAACCTGTTCATCTGTTGCCAGCGAGAGTGCCTGTATGTGATAGTTATTCACCATGGGATCATCCAGATCATCACGCTTGTAACAGAATTCCAAGACAGGGGTAGAAAGATGTACTCCCTCATCCAAACCGAGACGAGCCGAGAGAGAACCGGCAGCAATATTACGGACGATCACCTCCAGAGGTATGATCTTCACCGCCTTTACCAAGGTATCGGTGTCGCTGATCTGCTCGACAAAGTGAGTCGGGATACCCTTCCCTTCCAAGAGTTGCATCATATGATTGGTGACCTTGTTGTTGATCGCCCCCTTGCCAAGTATCGAGCCTCGCTTCTTTCCATTGAATGCCGTGGCATCATCCTTGTAGGAGACAATGTACAAATCCTTGTCATCAGTCTCATACACCCGCTTCGCCTTCCCTTCGTAGAGCATGGTTCGCTTTTGCATCTGTATCCTCTCTTGTCAATTAAAAAGAGCCTTACCGGCTAGGGGTAAAGCTCCTATGGAAACGCTCATCAGCTTGGGCAACCTTTTCGGCCATCTCTCTTCTGCGCTCTTGTATGCGGAAAGCGAGCGCTTCATCGCCAAGGGCCAGAATCTGGGCAGCAAGCAGTGCTGCATTGGCCGCCCCATCAATGGCAACTGTTGCCACAGGATAGCCAGTGGGCATCTGTACGGTTGAAAGCAAGGCATCCATACCATCGAGTGAGGCGGAAAGGGGGATTCCTATGACGGGAAGCAAGCTTCTACTTGCCAGAACCCCTGCAAGGTGAGCAGCTTTCCCTGCCGCTGCGATAAGCACGGCATAACCCTCTCCAGCTGCATTCTCAGCGAATTGGATGGTAGCTTCACTACTTCTGTGTGCTGAGAAAATATGTGCCTCAAAGGGAATATCCAACTCTTGCAAGACCGTAAAGGCCCCTTCGACCAACGGTGCATCATGTTCGCTGCCAAGCAGCACAGCCACACGGTTTTTCTGGGTTGTTTGCATAGGCGTACCATAGCGAAAATGTTGCGGTTATGCAATACCCATGCAACAAAATATATACAGATATGTTAATGTGTCTTATGTCTTAGGCGTATTGTACTAATATCAAAAGAGTTTTCATTCTTTTACAACAGTTTATGCAACAAAACAACAGCATCTTCAACACACAGGTCACAAGTTCGCAACACAATACCACTCTCATCACCCCTGAGTTCACTGCATACAAGTGTGCCGTTCTGCTCAAGGAAACCGTCCACAATCTCCCCAGCATAGTTATAGGAAGTCTGCTTTGTTGCAGCTTCTACACTACCACCACTGGTAAGCAAGCTGATGATCAGCACTGCTCCGCTGACAGCTCCGCAAGTTGCCTTATGGCCGCCCATACCCCCGCCGAAGGCTTCGCTCATGATGAATAGGTTCTTCTCGTCGATTCCCACGACATCGGCAAAGCTGCAGGCAACCGCCTGTGCACAGTTGTAACCCTTCTCCCTGAAAGCGTAGGCACGCTTTACATATTGCGTTGTAGTTGTTGTTTCCATAGGGGTAATAGTATCGTTCTACGTTTCCGATTGCAAGAAGTTATGACCAGGTACCGTAGATATGACGCCCACATTCAGGACAGTGTGAGTGGTCAATAATACTCTCACGGAATACCCAGGAGCGGCGCACCAAAGAGGTCTTGCAATGTGGGCAGTAGGTATTCTGGTCCAAGGAAGAGTTTCCTGGGTAGATAAAAGGGATCTGGGAATCTTTGGCTACCTTGACCATCTCTTGCAAGAAATGCTCGCTGGTCTCCCTCTTCTGTTCCTTGTAGCGAGGAAAGTATCGACTCAGATGCCAGACCTGTACACCTGCTGAGTAAAGGCGCCCTCCAATGGAGGATATCATTTGTTTCGTATGTCCCCCTTCCATAACCATGGTGGTTATCTCCAGATGAGCTTTGCTTGGAGCGATGTGTTCAATGGCCTTCCACACCGGACGAGAGCTTCCCCCACAGTAGTCCCGGTAGAATGTCTCATCCCCCTTGATGTCAATATTGAATGCATCGATGAATGGACTGATCCGGTTCAAAGCTTCTTCGCTGAAGCTACCATTGGTAACCATGATGGTTTTAATTCCTTCTTGTTTTGCAAAGGTTGCCACCTCTACCATATAGTCCTGCCAAACCAAGGGCTCGCTATAGGTAAAACTGATGGAAGGACACCGGTTATCCCGAGCAAGCTGAACCACTTCCCTGGCAGTGTAATAGGTTCGCTGGGCTCCAGCCTCCCACGCTCTCTGGCTGATCGCATAGTTCTGGCAGAAGGTGCAAGTCAGGTTGCATCCAAACATTGCAATGGAGAGTGTATTGGTCCCCGGCAGGAAGTGGTAGAGAGGCTTCTTCTCAACAGGATCTATCGCACTTGAGACCAACCCTCCATAATTATGGGTAAAAATGGTATCTCCAGAACGTTCCCGAACCCCACAAAAACCAATTTCTCCATCCTTCAGTCTGCAGTGACGGTAACAGAAATCACAAACAAGATACGCTGCTGTACTCACGACAAGTCCTCTACATACACTTCGGCTTGGAACACTTCAAAACGACAAGCCATGTCTGTATAGGCATCGCTTTCAAGGCCAGCCTTCCTTGAAAGCTGACTGAGCATGGTCTGTAGATCCCATCCCTGCTCTGTTGCCACCTGAGGGAGGAAAACTGCACGATGGTATCCATGACTCAGCAGCACCCCATCCACTCCTAGTCGTATTTGTTTCCAACTATCAATGACTTGCATCTTGGAAAGCAGGGAGATTTCGAGCACTACCTGTTCTAGTTCCTCTTGCTTGAGAGGGTGAAAACGGGGGTCACTGAAAGCAGACTCCCTTGCCAGTTTGGGTACCTCCTGCCAGAGAGGGCCCCTTCCCCAAAGGTTGCCGATACAGCCACGTAAGGCCCCTTCGGTGGTATGAATCGTGACAAAACACCCTGCCTCATGAGAAAAAGGAGGTCTATCTTCCCTCTTCAGTCGATCATAGATCGGCGTATCAGCGTGGGTAAGTGTACTTGTTATGGCTTCCCTAGCCAGCATCAAGAGAGTCTGTTGGTCAACACGGTTCATTCCCTACCTCCAAAGAATCGTTGAATAGGCGACAAAATTCGCGTCATGAGACGAAGACACATCGCTTGATGTGTAATAGTCTGCTACCCACCCCTTGCATTGCATCCGCCCGGCGATGGATGAGACCAACAAGGCAGCGGCGTAGCCGCATACAGTTGATTGCTTTGCGGTACAGAAGGCAAGTGCTTCTGAGACCCTTCCCTCACTGAGTAGATGAGCCAAGCTTAAATCATCTTCCTTTACCCTGCCCTCTGCCCTGCTTCCGTAGGGTGTGTAGGCGAACCGGGGCCCATAGTGGGTAAAGTCACTACTTGCAATAATTACCGTTCTTCCCATCTCAAGGTCCTCTCTTCCAAGCTCCTGTACCAACTGACCAGCAAGCTTTTCGATTGCTTCTGCCTCAGTGAAGCGGGATATCATGGCAAGGGCAACCTTTACAGGACTCGCTTGTGCTGCTATGTATGGCAGGACCATCTCCAGGGCATGTTCACTCTGTATTGCAGAGAACCACTCTCTCTGTGCACTCGCAAGATTGAAAGCCTGAACATCACCGAGGGGAGTCCTCATTCCACACAGTGGTGCACTGACGATGGTATCGGGAGGGAGAGTTGCATAGTGGCTCGGGCTGATCACCAGGATACGCTCGATTGAACCAAGTCCGGCGGTGAAAAAAGGGGCAATTCCACTGCTTGAGTAGAACAACCCTGCGTGAGGGAGAACAGCGAACCTATAGGGGCCTCTCTGATAGGTTTTTCGCTTCTTGCTCTCGTCTATCGACTCTGTTACCAAGAGTCGCAATAGCTCTGGATCCTTTGGATACCAGGAACCCGCATATTGAGCATCTCTCATCATATTCATCGTGGCACCTCGTATATAATGATAGTCCACTGTGAAAGAATTGCAAGGTTACATCCACAAGGAAAAGTAAAGAGGCAACGTACCCGGCCGCAGGGATGACCAAGTACGTTGCCAAACGTGGAGGTAAAAGAAACTACTTACAATCAGAGACAGAAACAGAAGAGATATATCGCCAATCCTTGGGAAATATTTTCGATTTTCCGAGTACTGCAATTTCTTCACGGAAAACTATATCTTCACTACTCTTGCCAACAAGAAGAGAGAAAGCACCGCTCTCCAGGACTCTTCTTGCATCGCTACCAACAAACGAGAGTATATCCGCAGGCAGGGTAAAGGAGAGACGTTTCTGCTCTCCCGGCTGCAATGAAACACGGCTGAAAGCTTTCAACTCTTTCACAGGACGAACAATGGAGGCAACCTTATCCTGCACATAGACCTGCACGATTTCATCACCACTACAGGTCCCGTCGTTTCTCACTGAAAGGGAGAAACGGAACTCTTCATCGCCCTGAATCATTGGGTTTTCCACCTGGAAATCATCCCAGCTGAAGGTGGTGTAACTCAGTCCATGCCCGAAAGGATACAAGGCTCCAAACTGTGGCTGGATCTTTAACCCACCTGCCTTCTTGAAGTGGTTGTATGCGTACGGCATGGAACCAGCACACTTGGGAAACGAGAGCGTCGTTTTCCCACCTGGATTGTTCAATCCTACCAAGGTACGTGCGATAGCTTCCCCTCCCCCTTCACCGGGGAGCCAAGCAGCAAGAATGGCACTGGCATGATCAACCGCTTCATGGATGGTGTATGGTCTTCCACTCACCAGAACAACCACCACAGGTTTTCCTGTAGCCAGCACAGCATCCAGGAGTTCTTCTTGCACCCCGGGGAGCTTCAGGCTATCGGCATCGGATCCTTCACCGACTGTTCCTTGGCGGAACAGCCCAGCGATATCACCAACAACCATGACCGTTACATCTGCAGAAGACGCAGCCTTGACCGCTTTCTCTATCCCTTGGGTATCGCCGCTAAGCTCATGGGATTCCTCTCCATCGTCTGGAACATCGCCAGGGAAGAAGATGGCTTTCTCCACCTTGCTCTCGTAGAGCATACACCCTGGTTCAAATGTCAAGGGGATGTCTCCCAGAGCCTCAGAGAGAGCACTACGAATGGTCCTTGCCTGCGGAGGGACTGTCTCTTCAGGGCCATGGGATCCCTGGAGATGAATCGGGGTCGAGTATCCTCCGAACATTGCATATGGGTGGTCAGCAAGAGGCCCAATAAGGGCAACTGATCTTGCATTTTTCAAAGGAAGAACCCCATCATTCTTGAGTAGGACAAGAGACTTCTCTGCTACCTCTACTGCCAGTGCATGGCTCTTCTCTGTACCCAGTTCGATCGCCTCTTCCTTGATGAACGGATGCTCGAAAACGCCTTGGTTGTACTTCTCTTCCAATACACGGAGCACTGCCTCATCAAGTGCATCTCCCTTGATCAAGCCACGATACAAGGCCTCGATCAACCCTTCCTTGAATACGGTATACCCAGGTAATTCGATATCCATACCAGCATTGAATGCCAAAGCGGCGGCTTCAGCCATATCTCCTGCAACACGATGGTCGTGGAACAATTGCACAACTGCCTCATAGTCAGCAACAACCAATCCATCAAAACCCCATCTCTGTTTAAGCAAGTCTGTCACCAAGGAGCGATTACTGGTACAAGGAACTCCATCAATGTCATGATAGGCCGGCATCACTGAACCAGGGTGTGCATGACGGACAACCATCTCGAAGGGAAGTGCAAAGGTATTCTGCAGTTCTGTGGGACCGATATGCACCGGCGCATGGTTTCTCCCTCCCTCACTGGCAGAGTGCCCGACAAAATGCTTCAGTGTTGCAAGAGGACTTCGCCTCTCTCCTTGCAGGCCTTGTACATACGAGATTCCCATAACTCCACACAGGTAAGGGTCTTCCCCGTAGGTCTCCTCTAAGCGCCCCCAACGGGCATCACGAGCAACATCCAGGACTGGAGCGAGCCCCTGATGTACCCCAAGACTCCTGAGTTCGTCCCCGATTGCTTTTCCTACGTTGCCCACCAAGGAAGGTTCCCAGGTACTGCCATAATTCAATGCAGAGGGAAAAATCGTTGCTCCCTTCACCATGGCACCGGTCAGGCACTCCTCATGCAGGAGAGCTGGAATACCCAAGCGGGTCTCCTTGATAAGATACCGCTGCAGCTCATTGATCGCCCTAGCTTGCTGGACTGGATCATTTGCCATTGTCCCATAGGGCCGGGTGAGTTGGCCGATGCCCTTACCCAGCACATCAGCCTTGATATCTTCACTACGCAATTCAGCCTGCCCATACTCGCGTACATGCAATGATCCATCTATTCCTATCTCAAGCCATGCAGAAACCAACTGGGAGACTTTCTCTTCGATACTCATCTTCCTAAGCAGTTCCAAGGCACGTTCCATATTCTGCTGCATAGTGTTAACAACTCCTTATTTCAGTATCCTTGTACCTCAAGACCGACTACTCTTTCAGTGCCCCAAGTGCAACTCCAGCAATGATATGCTTCGAGAGAGAGAAGTAGACGATGAACAAGGGCAGAACGGTCATCGACAACCCCAGGTAGACTGCACCGTACTCTGTCTTGTAGATATCTCCCCTGAGCAGGCTTACCATGATGGGCATGGTATACTTATCCCCATCGGTAAGAAGAATCAAGGGTTCAAACAAACGATTCCAGTTGAATACAAAGGTGAAGATTGCCTGGGTTGCCATAGCAGGTTTCATGATAGGCAGTATGATCCTGTTGAAGGTATTGAACTCCCTGGAACCGTCTATTCTCGCAGAGTCAACAATATCCAACGAGAGCGATGCCATCAGGTACTGCCGCATGAAGAACACCATTGCAGGGGTTGCTGTGGCAGGTATGATCAGGGGCCAAAGGCTATTGGTCCACCCGATGCGGTACATGAACTGGTAAAACCCTATACCACTTACCTGGGTTGGAATCATCATAACGGCCATGATGAAGGTAAAGAATGGCTGACGTAGTTTCCAGCTGTAGGCAACCAGGGCGTACGCTGTAAGCGATGAGAAGTACACCGCGCAAAGGGTTGCCCCTGTGCTGATGATCATGGAGTTTATAAAACCTACAATGGGGTCGAAGGTCTTTCCTTGGAGTATCTGCCAGTTGCTCATCAAGTACTTGGAAGGAATCAGGCCAATGGAACTCTGTTGTATCTCATAGGTACTGCGTGTTGCGTTCATGAACATGACCCAGAAAGGGAATATGCTCAAGAGTGCCAAGAAAATGCACACAATATAGATTCCTGTCTTTTTCAGGTTGGTAGTTGCTCTCATTCCTCTCATCGTACTCCCCCCATCCTCTTTTCTTCCTTCAGCCGGTTCTTTTCAAATTTTCTGAGCTTGATCTCAGCCCTATCACGCATGGAATAGAACATGATGCCTGAGAGAACCAGGATAATGATGAAGACTATCATGCTTGCTGCCGATGCTCGGTTGTAGAGATAGCTTCCCGCGAAGGCTTGGTTGTAGATGAATACACTCGAGGTAAGTGTTGCATTGTCCGGTCCTCCCCAAAGGAAGAGCCTGGGAATATCGAACATCTGGATACCGCCGATAAGGCCGGTTACCAGAACATACAGCAAAATGGTTTTCAGTCTGGGTAAGGTTATCCTGAAGAAAATCTGGGCAGGTGTTGCCCCATCTACCTCAGCAGCCTCAAACAAGGTTGGATTGATACCCAACACACCAGCAATCAGGATGATCATGGAGTGGCCATACCACATCCAGAACTGGATGAACGATACCACACCGCGGGCGGTTCCACTCTGCAGGTGGAAGTTCGATGGTGCATCCAGGATGCCGACTTTCATCAGTAAGTCATTGATCGGTCCCTTGGGATAGCCGGTAAGGGAGTTGAACAGGATTGCGATGGTTGCAGCGGTAATGATATTCGGCATATAAATTAATACCTTGAACAAGCCCTGTGCCTTAACCTTCAGTCTTCTATTGGTGAACCAAGCGGTCAACAACAGTGCCAAGAGAACCTGGGGAATGAAATTGAAAATCCAAATAATAAAGGTAGTTTGTAGTGACCGTAAAAAGGTCGCGTTGTTTAAGATACTTTTGTAATTCTGGAACGGATCTTCCAAGAACTTGAAGGTAGTTCGCCCCAGTCCCCTGAGGTCGGTAAACCCAATAACAACAGTATATATCGTCGGGTACAGATTAAAAATAAGAAAGGCAAGCACGAAAGGAATGGAAAACAGATATCCGTACTTAGCATAGCTGATGTTGTTTTTGCGCATGAGCAAGTCCTCCAGAAAAATTCACCGTGCATCGACCGATATCTTCCCTGCGATGCTTGGAGCAAAACAAGCCAGGTGCAGGGGTCACCTACACCTGGCAATCATTGATCCATTAATCAACGTCAATTGCGAGGTTGTCAGCAACCTGCTGCTTGAAGTCTGCGATGGCCTGGCTGCGGGTCTTGTTTCCGTAGCTGTATTCGCGGACCTGGTCACGCCAGTACATGTTGATGGTCTCATCATACTGGGTCTTGTTGGTGCCGGTAGCAAACTTGCCAGCGGGAACGAATACGTCGAACATATCCTGTCCACCGAGGAAGTCCAGGGTTCCGTCACTCTTGCTCATGACAGTACCGGAAGCAACGGTATCCTTGGTTCCACCAGGACCATTGAGTGTACCATTGGCCCAGTAGTACTGCAGACCGGTGTTGGAACTGTCGAGGGTAATCCACTCGATGATCTCACCAACTGCGTCCTTGACAGGGCTCTTGTCGTTTGCAAGTACCCAGGTACCACCCCAGAAGAAGCCAACAGGAGGTTCACAAACTGCCCAGTCACCATAGGTGCCTTCACCAGGTGCTGAACCGCCGCTGTTACCAGCCATGACGTAGTTGATCAACCAAGCTGGGCCGAAGAAACCGAAGATCTGCTTTTCGCCGGCGTCTTTCATGTCAGCGAACCATGCATCGGTCCAGTCACGGGTATCATTGTGGTAACCCTTGTCAATCAGCATCTTTGCAACATCAAGGAATGCTTCACGATCGGGATCGATGTAGAGTTTTCCGTCTACAATCCAGCCCTTATCGCTGCTGCCTTCGATGGCATGCCAGATGTCTCCATCACCACTGATGATTCCGTATCCTTTCTTCTTCAGGTCTTCTGCAGCCTTGAAGAACTTGTCCCAACCGGGACCGACTTTTGAAGTGATTACAGCAGGATCGTCAGTACCCCATACGTCCTTTGCAATAGAGCGGCGGTAGATAAATGCACCACCGGTAGCCTGGTAACCAAGGCCTACCAGATCACCATCAGGATTGGTACCGATATCAACAGTGTACTGGGCAATGTCAGCTTCCTTAAGCTTGGCGTTTACATCAATTCCAAGATCCTTGTAGGGAGCTGCAAAGTGAGCTGCGTCGCCCTGGGTGTACTTGAGTACAAATGCAGACTCAGCACAATAGATGTCAGGAGCATTCTCACCACTACTTGCCAATGCCTGGTCAAGTGCTGGTTGATATGCACCATCAGTGGTAGCGATGATGGTTGTGTTGATCTCATAATCGAAATCAGGATTCAGTTCTTTGTACTTCTCCAACATTTTGGGGACTTCATCAGTGAAGCTCCACAGGTTGATCACCTTACGAGCAGGTTTCGCTGCCTCTGCCTGGCCGGCTGCAAACAGTGAGAGACTCATGCAACAAATCAGTAACAGACTGACTACAATACGCATGTTCCGTTTCATACAGATTCCTCCTTACTTAACTCTATGTCAAACTGACATACAAATGAGACTTGCATAGATTTCCCGTGTATTCGTACAACGCCTGTACTGAATAGGGAGCACTACAATCACTATGCTATGTGAACACTTTGGGGGACGCCACTGGGCTTTTGCCTTGAAAATGAATAGGACAAATGTCCTATGCTACTTACAACTCGTTGCTCTTCACCCATTTGATGGCAAACTTGCGCAGTGTTCCTGCGTCACTGATGGAGAGCTTATGACGGATATTATCCCGGTAGACATTGATCGTCTTGACCGAGAGATTAAGGGTTTTCCCGATCTCAGAAACACCACAGCCTTGCCCAAGCAAGCGAAGCACTTCCATTTCCCGGAGACTGAGCAGCTCAACCGGGTCACTCTCCTGCGAGGATTCCTGCAAGAGCATGGTATCTAACAATCGCTCCCGCATATCATTTGAGAGATAGACCTTGCCCTTAAGTACCGTCTCGATTGCTTTGAGGATTGAGGAAGCAGCTTCCTGCTTCATCACGTATCCACGTGCACCTGCCTTGAGTGCACTGGATGCATAGATAAGTTCATCATACATGGAGACAACAATGGAAAGCACCTCTGGCTTGCTTGCCTTGAGAGTTTTAACCAACTCCAATCCGTTCTCTTGCTGGAGTGAGATATCGACAAGGGCAACATCGACCTCTATCGTATCCAGCAGAGTAAGTGCTTCAGTGATGGTGGTTGCCTGAGCTCGTACTTGGTAGGTTCTCACGTTCTCTATGACGCTCACCAAACCTTGTCGGAAGAGCGGGTGGTCATCTACAATCAGAAATCGAACAATATTGGGCATTCACTACTCCTTGAATTCAATCAGCACGGTGGTCCCCTCTTCATCACTCTCAAGGGTGAGCTTTGCATCGGCCATTGCAGCTCGGTTTTGCATAATTCTCAAGCCAAGCCCTTCTCCCTGTATATGCTGAGGGAGGCCTGTCCCATCATCGCGAACTTCCAGGAAGAGGATACAGGAACCCTCAGTATCAAGCTTTCTTGCTGAGGATATTTCTATATGCTTTGCCTTTGAGTGTTTTATGGCATTGGTCAATGCTTCTTGGACGATCCTGAAGATATTCAGCTCCCTGTTCTTGTCCTGAATGGAAAAGGCTGGGTCTACATTTACATCGATATCGATTGCCACCAACCGAAGATTATCACCCACCAAGGCCTCCAGGCGTTCCAGGAAACTGTGGGGTTCCAATTCCATGGGCATCAGTCCACGGCTGATGGTCTTGATCTTCCCAATGGCCTCACTGAGATGCTCACTGATTTTCCTGAGACTCTCCTTCTGGGTTTCCTGGTTGCTTCCGAGTTGTTGATGTGCCGATGAGGCGAGCAGCGAGATGCCAAGAAGATACTGGCATAGGTCATCATGCAGCTCCTGCCCGATACGCTCCATGGTCCTCGTGGAAATCTCCATGACTTCCTGTTCCAGTTCAGTTCTCCGCTTGATCTCCTGGGAGAGATCGCGTGTACGCAAGGCGACCTGTTCCTCAAGGTTTTTCTCATGTTCCCTGATCTGCTGGAGAAGCAAGGAGCCTTTCAGGTTGCTCGAGATCTGCTCTTGCAATACATCATAGAGTGCAGGGCGGACCGTGCCAAAAGGAACCAGAAAATAGCCAAGAGGCTCATCAAGATAGACCAAGGGTAAGAGAACCCAGCGCTGGGCCCTCCACTCTTGGCTTAGGCTGGGGGGCAGGATCTGCTGGGCAGGAAAGTCCATTGAGAACGCTGATAGTGGGAGTACTTCCTGTTGGACGGTCATCATAAGCCGAGCTTTTCGGTTGTGGTTCAGGAACCTTACCAAATATCCACGGTCGATACCAAAGAGCTGCAAACCATGTTTCAAGTTGGTGATCAACTCCCCCATCTCAAAGGTACCACTGAGCATGGCACTCACCTTCCTAAGGGTTTCAAATGAATTTTCTGCTGCCACCCGTCTTGCTGCCTGAAATCGTCCAATCTTATCACCCGTCAACGCACGAGCTGCACCCATGAGCATTGTGAGTGTCTTGGAGCTGAGCGTACTCTGATTGCGCGATTTATACTCCACCACCGAGAGATACTCGTTCCACCTATGGGGAGAACCACTCTCTGAGGCTGTGTCATCCAGCGCACGGTTAAGGCGGGCAATCATCTGGTGATAATCACCTCTCTGGACAAGGAGGACCAGGTCTTTCACTGCCAAACGTTCAGCTGGTGTGGCATAACTCGGCATCTCATGGAGCCCAGGAGTGAAGTGCACATGCGGATTGCAACCGCAGGACTCCCTGATTACCGGTGAACATGGCAGGGAGATATGTTCTTCTTCTCCTCCGGCCATGATCCTATCAAGAATATCGATCGCAATGACACCCATCTCATGCAACGGCTGCACTACAGTCGTCAGTGGGGGGATGCTGTAACGAGAAAGATCAATCCCGTCAAACCCAATTAGAGAAACATCATCTGGTACACGGATATTCCATTTCAAGAGTTCTTGCATGGCACCAAAAGCCATTTGGTCATTGAGGCAGATCAAGGCATCAAAAGAGCACCCCGCTTCCATGAAGTATCGTACTACTTCACTCCCTGATTCATTGGTAAAAGTTCCTGATCTAACCAGTTTCTCGTCAATAGGGATATCATTATCTGCAAGTGCCTGTCTACATGCCTGAAGTCTCTTGACTGACTCCTCATGGGTCTTCGGCCCTGTAATTATAGCGAAACGGCGTCTGTGATGAACTGTCACCAAGTGGTCCACCAAAGCACGCATGCTCTCTTCCCCTTCTGCAGTAATGTCACTCATGCCCTGCATGTGCATACCTATCGATACCCTGGGCAGTGAGGACCATGGAGCAAAAAACTTATTCAGGTCCATGGTGGTGAAATATGATGCGAGTGAAGAGGCAACAATAATCAGGCCATCAATGGTCTGCTCGGATGCAAGGTGATATGCGAGGTTGGATGAGGCTTCACTGGCAATAGGGGATCCAAGGCGGGAGCCAATAAAGGAGATGGTTCCCATCTGCCGCTTTGCTGCTTCCCTTTCAATGGCATGCCAGATGGCCGACTGATATTCATCGTCCAAGCCTGCGGTGAATATTCCGATGCAACGCTGTGAATCCTGCATGAAAGATGGGTCCTCCTCACTGGTGTACCTTATCTATGATAGACCATACAAAGGAGTTTGCAAGGATAGGGTTGGAAAATAAACAAAGAGAATTTCTTACTGTTGGTTGGATCGTGTCATGGGCCTCCTCATGGGCCTCCTCATGGGCCTCGTCATGGGCCTCGTCATGGGCCTCGTCATAGACATGCTCTAACGCATGCTTTCCCTCCCCTGTTTCCATTTCTGGGATTGTTGTTTCTATTGGTTATAGGAACACTTGAGAACTATGACTTTGTCGGTAAGAATATATCCATGTAGGCCGCTTACACTATCCGGCAACTTAAAGAGACCTACGATTGCCTAGGAGATGACAAGTGAAAGCAATCGTTTATGAGAAAGCGAAATCATCGAAGGCATTGGTTCTCCGTGAAGTGAAAAAACCAATTCCTGCCACCCGTGAAGTATTGGTACGCATCCATGCTGCATCAGTGAATGCGCTTGATTACCGTCCTATGCAGATGGGTCTCGGTATACCGAAGAGCCGGATATTCGGAGCTGATATCGTGGGAATGGTGGAAGAAGTGGGTAGGGATGTAACCACTTTTAAACCAGGAGATATGGTGGTCGGCGATATCTCAGGAAACGGATGCGGAGGCTTTGCAGAATATGTTGCTGTAGATGAGAAGGTGCTGGCCTTGAAGCCATCCGCGATTCCTGACGAACTCGCTGCCGCCCTTCCGGTAGCAGCAGTCACTGCCTTGCAAGCTTTACGTGACAAGGGAGAGATCAGAGCGGGCATGAAATTACTCATCTACGGGGCGGGAGGCGGCGTCGGTACCTTTGCTGTTCAACTAGCTAGCTATTTTGGTGCTCAGGTTACTGCCGTCTGCAGCACCCGCAATACAACACTTGTACGCAGCCTGGGAGCCAACGAAGTTATCGATTACACAAGGGAGGATATCACCACCAGCGACCGTCGCTTCGACCGGATTATCGCTATAAATGGGTACCACCGGCTTTCAGCGTATAAGCATCTCCTCACGCCTCACGGAATATTCGTTATGGTGGGAGGCTCCCTGAAACAGATATTCACTTCACTTCTCTTTGGGCCGTTCATGTCTGTAGGTCCCAAGAAGATTCGTACACTGGCAGCGAAACCCAAAAGAGAGGACTTGGAATTCGTTCTGGACTTGGTAGCCTCAGGCAAGATACACCCAGTTATAGATCGGTGCTATCCGCTGGAGCAAACAGCAGAGGCAATGAATTATGTGAGCGAAGGGCATGCCCAGGGCAAGGTGGTCATTACAGTGACCTCCCAATCAGGGCCGATGTGATGTTTTTCTTGAGTCAAACTCAGACTCAAGACGCAAGAAAGGCAACCCGCTGTACGACCATTGTCGCCTAACAAGTTGCCTAGTAGTCTGGTAGAATAAGGAATCACCGTCCTGCCGTGTGCCTTTGCACGTGCGGCAGTCCATTCTTCAAACCAACTGTTTAGCAGGGGTAGGACTCGGACCTACGACCTTCGGGTTATGAGCCCGACGAGCTGCCAACTGCTCCACCCTGCGCCGAATTTCTTCTGTACTATACGGAAAAAGGAAAATCTTGTCAACCAGCATTGTAATTAATGCTATAAAAATAATTTAACACCTTGCAACGGTTGTAGTTATTGGGTATGGTATTTCAACGCATAAAAGCCTTATGCTTTTACAGCATGTCTGGTACTATATACACAACGTTTCCCATTGAAACGTGAAGGAGCCTGGTACGAGTAAGAAAGTGGTTATCCTAGGTGCGGGAAGACGCGGCATGGGAATGGCAAAACAACTCATTACAGATGGTAAGGATGTAGTAATCCTTGACAACTCGTTTGAAAGAGTCGAAATGGCTGTTTCCAAACTCGATTGTCTTGGTGTGCTGGGTAACGGCACTGACATAGACAAGCTTACCGAAGCAGGAGTCGAACAAGCAGAAGCCTTTATTGCCGTAACCAACAGTGATGAAATAAACTTGGTCTCATGCGGGCTGGTCTCCTCATCATTCCCAAATACCAAAACCGTTGCTGCAATACGTTCCTTGATCTACACCGGCAGTGGTGGCCTTAAGGAAGGATTGCTCGGTATCGATTATATCGTAAATCCCAATGCAGAAACGGCACGATCGATCTTTACCATCATAGAACAAGGGGTTAACGGAAACCTCTTGGCATTCAGTAACTCCAAGCTACTGCTCTATAATTTCTATATCGAAAAAAACAGTACCTATGTAGGGACCACCGTCAGTGAGATGCGCAGTAAGCTCAACGCTGAGTTTGTTATCGCTTCCATCAAACGAAGGGGACAGGTCCTCGTTCCTTCAGGAGAGACCACCATACAGGCTGAGGATACACTGAGTATCATAGCTGAATCGCAGGAAGTCACC
Source organism: uncultured Sphaerochaeta sp. (assembly GCF_963677075.1). Taxonomy (NCBI): domain Bacteria; kingdom Pseudomonadati; phylum Spirochaetota; class Spirochaetia; order Spirochaetales; family Sphaerochaetaceae; genus Sphaerochaeta; species uncultured Sphaerochaeta sp. The sequence goes on from NZ_OY781873.1 coordinate 3,141,030, forward strand.
GACATCCTGAAAACAGTCGGGAAGCTCCAGAAAAGACCCAACAACATGGTGCTGGTCGGCGCAAGTAAAATCACCAGAGCTCTACTGAACCGGATGAGCCCTGCAATGCGTTCCAAGGTCACCATCGTCGACCAAGATCCTGAGGTTTGTAAGGAATTTTCAGAGCGCTTTCGTGAGATTCTGGTTATCAAGGCCGATATCACCGACGAAGACATCATGGCGGAGGAACAGCTGGGAAGCTACGATCTTCTTATCGCCCTTACCGACAATGACGAGTTGAACATCATCACGGCAAGTTACGCAAAACGCATCGGTATCATGCGATCCATGGCACTCATCAAGCAAAACAACAACTATTCACGCATGGCTTCCTACCTTGGAATCGATGTGGTCATCTCAACCACCGATACCACCGTGGAGTCCTTGCTTCGCTATCTCAGGGGGAGCAATGTATCGAGTGTACACTCACTCTTCAATGGACAGCTTGAGGTGTATGAATTCATCATCCACGCAGACAGTGAGGTGTGCAGCAAGCAGTTGAAAGACATCAATATGAGAAAGAAGGCAATAGTTGCAGGCATTACCAACAATGAAGGAAAGAGCTTCATTCCCAATGGGTATTCCACCCTCAATGAAGGGGATACTGTTGTCGTAGCAGCACTCAGGCAAGCTACTGAGTTCATCCAAAAACTCTTTGGGTAGGATTACCATGATAAACTGGAAACTGGATCTTCGGCTGTTATCATTTATTGTGCTCTTTATTGGCCTGCTTATGGGCATCCCTACTGCCCTGGCTTTCAATTATCAGGAAACAGATGCCATCAAAGGATTTTTAGTAGCATATGCTGCCATTGCAATTTTTTGCACCACCATCCTTATCAGTACCGGGAAGTCACAGAATAAGCAGATGCTCGCACGTGATGGATACCTCGTGGTAACCCTGACGTGGGTCATCGCAACCGCATTCTCAGCCATCCCTTTGGTAGCCAGTGGAGCCTATGTAGACTATCCCAGCGCCTACTTTGAGATCATGAGTGGCTTCACTACCACAGGAGCCACGGTACTGCCGGAAATTGAGAGTCTACCCAAATCCATCCTGTTCTGGCGTTCACAAACCAACTGGTTGGGCGGTATGGGAATCGTGGTACTCTTCGTAGCACTGCTACCAGCCCTTGGTGTCAGTGGAGCACTGCTCGTTGGAGCTGAAACGGTTGGCCCAACAAAAGACAAGCTTACTCCCAAGATCAAGAATACTGCCCTTATACTCTGGTCAATCTATATCGGTTTCTCTGTACTCGAAACCATCTTGCTTCTCTTGGGCGGACTATCTCTCTACGATGCAGTTACCGTTACTTTTTCGACCATGGCCGCAGCCGGATTCTGTGTAAAGAATTCATCCATAGGGACATTCTCAAGCCTCTATGTCGATGTTGTGGTCACCATATTCATGCTTATTGCTGGAGCCAACTTTGCACTCTACTACAAGGCCATCAGTGGAAAATTGAAATCCGTTCTGAGGGATGGTGAGCTTCGCTTCTATCTTGGTATCTGGGCATTGGTGGCACTGCTTGCAGCTTGGCATCTCACATTTTCAAATACCTATGGTTCCTTCGGTGAGGCTTTCCGCTACAGTGCATTTCTCACTGCATCCATTCTCACCACCACAGGTTTTGCTACCACTGACTATGTGCTCTGGCCTGCCTTTCCGCAGATGCTTTTCTTTCTGCTCTTCTTCATCGGAGGATCGGCAGGATCTGCCGGGGGTGGTGTCAAGGTGGTCAGGATTGCCACGCTCTTCAAGATGGGGAGAGCCCACATCAAACAGAGAATTCACCCAAAAGGAATTTTCCAGGTAAGGGTCGGCCATACTACCGTTCCAGAAGAACTGATGCGTTCCATTGCGACCTTCTTTGGTGTCTACATATTTACAGGAGTTATCGGAGCCGTTCTGATCTCCTTGAGTGGACTTGACCCCTTTTCCAGTGTCGCCGCATCTTTCCTCTGCCTTGGCAATATAGGGATTGGGTTTGCTGAGGTCGGCCCCACAGGCAATTTTGCATTTCTTCCCTCAGCTCTGAAATGGGTGTGTGCCTTCCTGATGCTGGTAGGGCGTCTTGAATTGTTTACCGTTTTTGTCCTGTTTTCAAAACATTTCTGGAAGCGTTGATAGAAAAACCATAGCTTGTCTGACATGTGGGTGGATTTTTTTCCACAGATTCCGTAAGATGGCAAAAAACCGGGTCAGTACACCCGATATGAGAAAGGAGCCTCAGATGAAAAACATCCTCTTGATCCCCGATTCCTTCAAGGGAACCATGAGTTCTGAACAGATCTGTTCCATCATGGACAGAGCTATCAAGCGCCACTACAGCGATGCAAAAGTCACCAGTATCCCGGTCGCAGACGGAGGAGAAGGGAGCGTAGATGCTTTTCTTCAAGCCCTCGGTGGGGAGAAACGTATCGTAACTGTGCAAGGCCCCTTTGGACAACTCATGGAAAGTTTCTATGGAATTATCAAGGGCGATACTGCTGTCATCGAGATGGCTTCCTGCGCAGGGCTTCCCCTGGTAGGAGATGAACTCCGCCCGGACAAGACCACAACCTATGGCGTTGGACAGCTTATGCTTGATGCAGCAAAAAACGGTTGCAAGCACATCATCGTCGGTCTTGGAGGCAGTTCCACCAATGATGGTGGGTGCGGTGCTGCAGCCGCTTGCGGTGTTGTGTTCAAGGATAAGGATGGCAATGCATTTGTTCCTACCGGAGGAACGATGGATCAGGTCGTATCGATTGACACATCAGATCTCGATCCAGCTCTCAAGCAGGTAACCATCACCACCATGTGTGACATCGACAACCCATTCCATGGGACCAATGGTGCAGCCTATATTTTCGGACCACAGAAAGGCGCAGATCCTGAGATGGTAAAAGTACTGGATTCCAACCTTAAAAGTCTCGCTGGAGTAATCAAGAAAGATCTGGGTATTGACGTACAGGCAATCCCCGGCAGTGGAGCAGCAGGTGGAATGGGTGGCGGCATGGCTGCCTTCTTCTCCTCTACCCTGCAGATGGGAATCGAAACCGTATTGGATACCGTCAACTTCGACTCCCTGCTCAAGGAAGCAGACCTGGTCCTGACCGGTGAAGGCAAGATAGATGGCCAGTCTCTCAGGGGCAAGGTGGTTATCGGAGTATCCAGACGTGCCAAGAAAGCCAAGGTACCGGTACTCGCTATCGTAGGAGATATCGGGGATGACGTGGAAGGTGCCTATGACGAGGGTGTTACCGGCATTTTCTCGATCAATAGAGTCGCAGTTGAGTTCAAGAAGGCGAAGGGCCGGGCTCCAGAGGATATGGAGAAGACCATCGACAACCTGATGCGATTCACCAAGCAGATGGGACTGTGAACCGAACAGCATTGATAGAGAGGCTCAGCGAACTTGCTGAGCCTTCTTATCGCTCATTCCAGCTGAAACTACAAGTCTCAAATGGAGTGGTGTATGGAGTCAGGGCACCAGCACTACAGAAGTTGGCAAAACACATTGCCTCAACGCAGGGCATGTCTCTTTTTACAGAACTGCTCCACAGTGATTCCCTCTCCTATGAAGAGACCATCATCCTCTATAAGCTCTTTGGTCTGATATCCCTCACACAAGAGGAGCGGCTTGCCTATTTGCCTGCACTGTTACCCTACAACAATAGCTGGGCCACCAATGACTGCCTCGCATCTGAGATGAAATGGATACGGAGCAATAGGGATTTCTACTTCCCCTACTTCAATGAGTTGCTAACACACGAAGCCCCCTATGATAAGCGGCTTGGAGTTGTCACCCTGATGATCTTCTACCTTGAACCGGCCACCATAGAAGAAGTCTTACAGAAAATCTCTCATGTTGAGAGCGATCACTACTACGTTATGATGGCACTTGCCTGGGCGTATACAAGTGCATACTGCAAGGACAAGGAGAAAACCCTTCCCTACCTGCAACCCGGGATTCTTGCTGAGAAGGTAAGAAAAAAAGCCATCCAGAAGTGTATTGAATCACGCTTGGTCAGTGATGAGGACAAAACACGACTCAAGGCTCTCAGGCAAGCACCCTGAGCGCATTCCCAGACCACATCCCTTCAAGGTCGGTGGGTGAGAATCCTCTCTTGGCAAGTGCATCCCAAAGTTTGTCCATCTTACTGTAGTGATCAATTTCCAATGTCCCATAGATTCCATCAAAATCAGTCCCCACAGCAATCACCTGAGATCCTCCAACTTGTTTGAGATGACATGCATGTCTTACCATTGCCTCCAAGCTGCTGTGTCCCCAGTCTTCTGAAAGAAAGGAAGGACAGAAATTCAGGCCAACCACACCACCAGCATCCGCAATCTTTCGAATCATCGCATCACTGAGATTCCTGCTGTGGTTGGTGATCGCCCTGCAGTTGGAATGACTCGCGATGAAAGGTCTTCCAGCGACCTTCGCTACATCATAGAACCCATCATCATTAAGATGAGAAACATCAACAAGAATGCCATTCCTTTCCATTTCTGCAACTGCTTCATACCCGAAGGGTTTCAATCCACCCGTCTTTCCATTGGGATACCCTAGATCATTTTCCTTGTTCCAGATCAGGGTGGCCATCCTCACACCCCAGGAAGCAAGGATGGAAATCCGGTGCAGCTCTCCTTCCAGTATCTGGAACTCCTCACAGCTCAGTAAGGCACCCTGGACAGGATTGTTGCGTATCTCCTCGGCAGTCCGCACTTGGACAATCCGATTATCAGCAATGGAGATTTCCTCTAGGAAGCGGTCATGCATCCGCACTACTGTCTCCCAGGGAGCAATCCCTTGCTCCAAGGGAACATAGAGGGCAAAGGTAGTAGTAATGCTTCCTGCCATCTCCATCCACCTTACATCAGTGTGCCCATCATTCTCGATGAGAGAACCATGTGACTCGCCAGCCTCGAGAGCATAGATGGTGTCACAATGTAAATCGATAAGTGGATGCATAAAAAAGTTCTCCCGGGTAGTTGCCGATAGCAAATAATTGTAGTATGTTAATCATGCAATACAAGAAACACAAAACGTAGTAAACGTACAGAATAGGAGTTTAAGATGGTTAAGAATGTAACAAAGAGCACATATGAAGCTGAAGTTTTGAAAAGTGATGTTCCCGTTGTAGTTGATTTCTGGGCACCATGGTGCGGTCCTTGCCGAATGCAGGGCCCCATCCTTGATCAGCTCGACAAAGAAATGGATGGCAAATTGAAGGTCGTCAAAGTGAATGTTGATGAAGAAGGCGAACTGGCCATGACCTTTGGCGTGCAGTCCATTCCCACCTTGCTTTTCTACAAGGACGGCAAAGTTGCGGACAAGGCAATTGGCGTACGTGACGCAAATGCTGTGAAGAAGGCTCTCGGCCTCTAAACCTAAAACCTATAACCCAGACCCACAGGGCATGTCTCTGTGGGTTATTTTTTCATCCCATGATTCTTTTTGGAGAAACTTATTCAATTTGTGTTGACAGATTGTTTCTGCTTATAGTAACATCACACCCAACACAAGGAGATATCCAATGCAAAACATGCTTACCAAAGAGATCAATACTACCAATCTACCCGATACCGAAGGTCGCTTCGGAGAATTCGGAGGGTCCTACATTCCTCCACAGCTACAAACTGTCATGGATGAGATTACTCAAGCCTATGAAGAAATTGTTCAGGACCCTGCATTTCTCGAGGAACTTTCCTACCTCCAGCGACACTATGTTGGAAGGCCCAGTCCTGTCTATCATGCAAAGCGCCTCAGCGAAGCGGTTGGTGGGGCACAGATTTATCTCAAACGAGAAGACCTGAACCATACTGGTGCTCACAAGATCAACCACTGTATTGGAGAAGTGTTGCTTGCCAAGAAACTGGGCAAGAAGAAGGTCATCGCTGAAACTGGAGCAGGACAACACGGAGTTGCCCTTGCAACTGCAGCTGCTCTGCTTGGACTTGAGTGTGACATCTACATGGGAGAGGTAGACATCAAGAAAGAAGCCCCCAATGTAAGTAGGATGAAGATTCTAGGTGCCCAGGTTATCGAGGTTACCAGAGGAACAAAAACACTCAAGGATGCAGTGGATGCAGCTTTTGAAGCATATCTGAAAGACCCCGATACCCAAATATACTGCATAGGCTCTGTGGTGGGACCCCACCCCTTCCCCATGATGGTTAGGGATTTCCAGAGTGTAGTGGGAATCGAGGCAAAGTCACAGATTCAAGAATTGGCCGGCCGTCTCCCTGAAGCGGTAGTTGCTTGTGTAGGGGGTGGATCGAATGCTATGGGCATCTTCAGTGCCTTCCTTGAAGACACAGAGGTTGCGCTCTACGGAGTTGAACCAGCTGGAAAAGGGCTGGATACCCCCGACCATGCAGCAACCATTACCAAAGGCAAGGTAGGCATCCTACATGGATTCAAGAGTCTCTTATTGCAGGATGAGAGTGGGGAACCACTTCCTGTCTACTCCATTGCCAGTGGCTTGGATTATCCTGGCGTTGGTCCACAGCACAGTTACCTGCAAACCATCGGGAGAGTCAACTATGATAGTGCAACCGACCATGAGGCCGTTGAGGCTTTCTACGGACTGAGCAGGATGGAAGGTATCATCCCAGCCCTGGAATCGAGCCACGCTGTTGCTCACGCCATCAAGCTTGCAAAGACCATGGAGAAGGATGAGATAATTTTGGTAAACCTCTCAGGTCGTGGTGACAAGGATATTGACTATGTCTTGGAACACTACCCCTTGGTTGAGTATGAACCAACGGGCAAGGAGAATGGGTTTGAGGAGTTCCTCTCCCATATCAAGAAACAGTAACATTTTATCGATGGTATCTATACAAAAGGTCGGTCTCGATGAGGCCGACCTTTATACTATCCTGATGATGCATGGAGGATGTTGTCAGCTTTTCAACCGATAATATTCCTCTAGGTTCTCCAAGTATACAAGGCCCTTCTCCTGCAAACGAGGACGCATGTTGTAGATATCAAGACCGAGCGTACCTTCAGCAAACATCGCTCGCTTCTCTGCTTCTTTCCTCTCACGCTCCAATCCTTTCTTGAGCACTTTTTCAGCATCCAAGCGCTCTACGATGACCACACCATCATCATCGGCTACCACCACATCGCCTGGATTAACCACCTGACCTGCACAAACGATGGGAATATTGACAGCACCAAGAGTCTCCTTGACCGTACCTTGTGCACTTACTGCCTTGGACCATACGGGAAATCCCATATCCTGAAAGGATGCAGTATCCCTCACCCCACCTTCTATGACAAGCCCTCTGACACCCCGAGCCATTGCAGACTCTGCCAAGAGATCACCAAAGAAACCACTGTCCGAGTCAGAGGTACAGGCAGCAATGAGAACATCTCCTGGTTTACAGAGTTCCATTGCCACATGAATCATCCAGTTATCACCCGGTTGCAACAAGACTGTGACAGCACTTCCCGCTATCTGCGCATGTGGATAAACAGGTCTGATGTATGGTTTCAGATACCCTGTCCTTCCCTGGGCTTCATGCACCGTGGCAACTCCAAGTTTGCCAAGCGCATCTATCGTTTCACGATTTGCACGTTCAATATTCTTAACTGCTACTGTCTTCATACATTATCCTCTTCTGGTAGTAATAGTTCTCCACGGCTGAGAGAGCGGGCTGTACGTATAACTCCCGCACTCTTGACGATGGGGATATCTGCCCCTGCCTCAAGTTCAAGGCTTACCCCAATGCTCCCCGAAGGGTGCTCTACAAGGTATGAGTCTCCTTTGTACTGTTCTGGTAGTACTGCTACCTTCTCTGCAACGGTTCCAGGTACCAGACAGCCTGTTGCTACAGTGACCGCTGCAAGGACACCAACTGCAGCATGGACCCGATGGGGAATGAAACTTCTTGTGGACACTATTCCTCCAGCTCGCGGGGGGGCTATGAGTGTCATCTTGGGAACAACTTTCTCACGTACATCTCCCAGGTTCATCATATGCCCTGCTTTCAGCCTGATGCTCTCAAGGCGCTGCTTGAGTTCAAGGTCATCAGAAAGTTCATCGGGAGTCTCATATCCACTCTTGCCAAGATCTTCTGCTCGAATAAGCACAACCGGCATCCCGTTATCGAGACAGGTAACAGGGATATCATCAATGATATCAATCTTATTCCCTGTAGGCAGCAATGCTCCACAGGTTGCCCCTGTTATGCCTTCATACAAGCAACTGATCGGTGCGGATGTTCCAGGTACTCCATCAATTGCTACATCCCCGGCATAGGTAATCTTCCCATCAGGCGTTGAGACTCTTACCTTGCAAAGCGATTCGCTGTTCACCATAAAAACTCGGTATTCTGTGATTGGATCCTGGGAAGGGAGCATGCCTGTTTCCAGTGCGAAGGGAACAACGCCGGAGAGAATGTTGCCACAATTCTGGGTTCTGTCGGCTTTCCCTTCACCGAGAACAATCTGGACAAATTCATACTCAAGGTCTGCATCATCCCGTTTTGAGAGGGATACGATACCAACCTTGCTTGTAAGAGGGTCTGCTCCACCCAAACCGTCGATTTGTCTCACATCTGCTGGACCTCTCCCGCACATGGCGGCGATGAGGATTTGATCTTTCTCTTCCGTATTCTGCGGAAGGTCACCGGCGTTGAAGAAGAGCCCCTTGGAACTCCCTCCCCGGATTTGCATATAGGGAATTGCTTTCTGCATCACTGTTTCCTTTCCTATAACAGGAGCTGATAGTTTTCCTGAAACACCTTCCGAACATTCATGATATGGGTGATCATCAAGGCTTCTGCTTCCTGACAGTTATGATTCTTGACTGCTTCAAAGATGGCCTCATGTTCACCGAAGGACTGATCAGATCGCTTGGGAATCAGGATAGTCTTGGTATTGTACTTCTTCATCTGATTCTTGAGATTCATGAGCAGGTTGGTTGCAGTCTTGTTGGGACAAGCATCATAGATTACCTGATGAAACTTCTGGTTGTGTTGAGAGTAGGAAACCAGTTCCTGCTTTTCCTTCAGTACTCTCATCGTATCCAGTATACGTTTCATATTCTCAATATCAGACTCACTCAACACAGCACAGGCAAGCCGGATGATAAACCCTTCAAGCACACTCCTTAGTTCCAGGAAATCCAGTACCTCGTCAAGCGAGTAGGAGCGAACTTTCGCTCCCTTATTCTGCTCAATGGTAACCAGGGTATCCCGTTCCAACATCAAGAGTGCCTTCTTGATGGTATTTCGACTTACCTTGTACTGATTTGCCAGTTCCACTTCCCGGAGATTTTCACTTGGAGACAATGAGCCTGCTTCAATCTTTTTCTTAAGACTTTCATATACTGCTGCTGAGGGACCATTACCTTTCATATACTCTCCGTTTATTCTACTGGTTTATACAACTATTCCAACATCCTACTTATTCTACAAAGAGGACACTGTTCGAGGGAATACCGATTGGAACCCCTCTGCATATTTGGCATCTTTTCCGCCAGCCTGTCCCCCGGAATTCCGCCTGAAATGATTTGCCCTATTTTGCGCCAGATTGGTGTAGTAGGTCCAAAGATGCTCCTGGCCCTGCATGCACTCAATTGCTGCCCGCTTCTGATCCCACACTTCTGTGATATCAAGGAAAACATCTGGCTTCCACTGCATCTGCTCAGTCTGGTGTGGTTCAAAGAGATACACCTGAGGAGCCCCAAGGATCTTCTCTCCTGGATTATGCCCCCAAGCCTGTGCAATCATCCTGCACTCAAGAAGTGCTTTGGTTACATACGAATGGTCCGTGTTGTACGGATCATAGAAGGAATGACTCATCATGAAATCCGGCTGTACCTTCCTGATGACATCAACAAGTCGGTATTTCGCTTCCCTGTCCATCTCAAGGGGGTAGTCACCAAGGTCGAAGAATTGGATATCGTGGACATTCAGCGCCTTTGCTGCCGCCTCCGACTCTTTCCTTCTCTCAAGCTTCACCTGATCGATTGTCACATCTCCCTTCTTCCAATATTTGGCACTTTCACCTCGTTCTCCATAACTGAGACAGACAACAGTGACATCATAGCCTGCCTTCTGGTGCAGAGCAATCGCTCCACCAGCTCTCCAAACAAAATCTGCTGCATGTGCACTCATGACTAGAGCGCTTTTATTGTTACTCATACTATTCCTCTCAATCATTCAATACATCAACCCCAATACAAACGGGTTGGGTTCTCGATCAACAGCGCCTTTTGCTGCTGTTCATCAGGACAAATCCTTGCAATCCTGTCCACCAGTATCCCATCATCCGGTGCTTCCCTCTTCATGTTTGGATGTGGCCAGTCTGTGCCCCAGAGGACTCTGTCGGGAATCATCCTGATCAACTCTGAGGCTACTTCATCCATATCAAGATATGGGGGTCCTTGCTTGCTGAATCTCTCAGGACAGCTTACCTTTATCCAGAACCGGTCATCACGCAACAATGCTGCAAGTTCCTCAAATTCCCTGCTCTGCGCTCCCTTGTCGGAAGGAATGCACCCCATATGGTCTATGACCACAGGTACAGGTACCTCCATAAGAAAATCCTTAATCTCTGCAAGATCTGCCGGTTCAAAATACACTACCAGATGCCAGGGGAGTTGTTTTATCTTCTCAAGGATCTTCATCCGAGTCTCGATTGGCTGACGGGCCTTCAAGCGTTTTACAAAATTGAAACGGACACCTCTTACCCCCACTTCATCCATTGCCTTGAGTTCAGCTTCGGTTATCTCGGAATTGACGATTGCAATCCCCCGGTATGTTTCTCCGGCTGTTTTCAATGCATCGATCATGGCTCGGTTATCAGTTCCATGGCAGCTGGCTTGTACAATGACAGCACGATCAACTCCGAGGTGTTTATGTCGATCGAAGAGCAACTCCTTGGGTGCGTCAACCGGTACATAGCTGCTCGTTGCAGCATAAGGGAAGACATCGCCTGGTCCAAAGACATGGCAATGGGAATCAACGGAACCTTTCGGTAGCGTAAATTCTGGCTTGCTTGGATTTGGGTGAAACGGAATATATCCTGGTGAGACCATAGTACTCTCTCCTTGTTTTATAGGTTTCCATGCATGTAATTTACAATGAAAACTCTTTTTCCTTTATGCTTTCAAAGGCTCAGATTGCTTTGGGGGTACTTGCTTTCTCCTCATTCCAAAGAAGATCAAACCTGCAAGCACCAAATACCCTGCGATATCGGTAACCAAACTATGACCGATAAGCGATATCGCTCCGAGGATAATCACAGCTCTTGCCCACAGGGGAAGCTTTCCTCTGAAATAGTTCATGGTTGCTACCGAGATCATCCATACCCCTATCGCAGAGGTAAAGGCAGCATAGATAATTTCCAGCACCGAGCCATTCATCAGAAGAGCCGGGTTCATGACAAAGAAGAAGGGAACAATGAACGCTGGAAGGGCCATCTTGAACGCTGTCCAGCCTGTCTTGTCAAATTCACTCTTTGCGATTGAGGCAGCTGCATAGGAAGCAAGTGCTACCGGCGGTGTGATTGCAGCCAGAACACCAAAATAGAAGAAGAAAAAGTGTGCTCCAACCACATCAATACCAAGTGCAACCAATGCCGGAGCAACCAAGGCTGCGAGCAAGACATACACTACCGTGGTAGGCATACCCATACCCATGATGATTGATGCAAACATCACCAGGATGAGCAGTACAAATACATGCCCTTGCGATACTTCAACCATGAAGCTGGCGAGCTGGGCTCCTAGTCCAGTCAACTGAATGATTCCCACCACAATACCTGCTCCTGCTGTCACAGCACACAGTTTGGCTGCAGATTGAGCCCCATCATACAGTGCGTCGATAAGAGCCTTAAGCCCTACTCGTCTCACGACAATCAGCAGAGCTGCCGCCATGGTACCAGCAAAAGCTGCCAAGGTCGGAGAGGCCCCTGCAATCAGCATTCCATAGACCAATAGAATCAATGCAAGGAATACCCATCCAGTTTTAATCACATTCCAGAAGGGAGGAATCTTGTCCTTCGGCAAGCCTACAATCCCTTTTGACCTGGCATAGATGTCAATCGCAGCCCCTGCGCTGAAAAAGTACAGGAAAGCAGGAATGACTGCAGCCTTCACCACCTGGATATAAGGAATACCCAAGTAATCGGCCATAAGGAATGCCGCTGCCCCCATGATTGGTGGCATTATCTGCCCACCGGTTGAGGCAACCGCCTCAACCGAAGCAGCCAAGTGAGGTTCATAGCCGGACCCTTTCATGGCAGGAATTGTGACACTTCCCGTTGTAGCAACATTGCCGGCAGCACTTCCAGAGATACTACCAACCAGTCCACTTGCAACAACAGCGACCTTTCCAAGCCCACCGGTATACCTTCCAGCGAAGGATGTAGAAAATCTGACCAAGAAATCAGCTGCCCCGCTTACCTGTAACAATGCTCCGAAGACGATGAAGAGAATCACGTAACGAACCATGATCTGCAGGGGTATTCCGTATATTCCGGAATAACTCAGGGCAAGCTGGAGGGAAATTCTATTTACTGAATACCCCCGGTGAAACAGAGCTCCCGGCATCAATCTCCCAAGAAGTGCATAAGCAAGCGCAACAAGACACACAATGGTCAGTGGCCAACCTACAGCTCTTCTCACTGCATCAAATACCAGTACCACTGCAATAACAGAGATTACTGCATCCATCCCAGTGAACGCTCCCTGTCGGTAGATGATGGCATGATAGTTGAGTGTGATGTAGAGACCTACCACAATCGCTGCAACGACGAATACTGAGTCGAGGATCAGCATTGGGATAGAACCTTGCTTTCCCATCTCCTCCTTCACCTTTATGAACGGCCTATGATAAAAGAGGCCAATCATGACGAGCATCAGGGTAATTGGAAGCTGTTGCTCTATCGGAAGGAGATACAGTGGCTGAACAAAAGTGATAAACACCAAGGTCAGCAACCATGATACCTTTGCTACTGTTTCACGAAATCTAGTCATTACCATTCACCTACTTCTGTTGCATAGCGGATTACGCCAGGATGGATTTCAAGACTAATATCCTTTGCAGCCTCTTCAGAGAACAGACGGGTTCCAGAAGCGGAAGGGTGTGCAGAGACAAGCGTTGGGATATTCTCAAATACCTGCTTAACCATGTCATATACGATCTCATCAGAGAGGTCTGGACTGATATATACAACCGAACGAATGATTACTGAATCGCCATCCTGTTTCATATCATACATATCTGCAGGAATCTTATCGGTAGCATATGGGTAGCTACTCAACTCGCGGAAGCGCTTTGTATTGAAGGTGAGCACCTGTACATCAGATCTGACCGAAAGAGAGGTAACTGCTGGGAATGGTTGACCACCAACCATCAGTGCAGCATCAATAAATCCATCATTCATTGCATCTGCCGATTCCTGCCAGCCCATGAACACCTGCTCATAGTCGCCCTTCTCCAGTCCCTCGGAAGCCAGAATGAGTTCTCCAAAGACGTTTGCAGAGGAGCCAGGAGCGCCAAGTGACACTTTCTTTCCCTTTAACTGTGAAACGTTGGTTATCCCAGAATCTCCCATCGCCACGATGATTGCATTACTGTTGTTCAGGATCCAACCACCTTTCAAATCAATTGGATTCTTGAAGGGATCTTGACCAAGCCCTGCAGTGTAGGCAACGTTCTCATTGGACATGCCCATTTCCAATTCTCCACTAGCGATCATATTGAGGTTTGCAACACTTCCGCCTGTCTCCTGGGAACTGAAGCGGGTACCCGGAAGTGTCTTGTTCCAGATATCAGCCAAGGCAACCCCGATTGGATAATAGGCTCCTGCTGCAGAGGCAGTTCCGATTGAGATAAAAGCAGGCCTTGCAGCCCCACTTGCTTCTTTCTCTCCCTGCGCAAAACCGAAGGAGAGAGCCATGATTGAAATCAAGGAAATCATCAAACACTTTTTCATTAGATTCATACCATACTCCTTTTACTAGATGTATAAATCGTAAACGGCGGTACACCAGTTGTCAACATTTTTGTTGAACAATTTTGTTCTACGCTTTAAGCGAGACAAAAAGCGCTCTCAGTGATAGCTCGTATAAAGACATATAATAGTTATAGTTACTAAGTTATCAATTTTCACGACATAAGCAGACAAAACCTCCGTATAGTAAACGGAGGCTGTAACAGGAACAGAAATGAAGGATTTTGAAAAGAGTGAATACGTTTTAGAACGCTAACCGCATCCCTACCACCGGACCGGCCAGGATCTGCACAGAATCATCATGGGGGAAGAGTTTGTTGGTAAGGTAAGGGCCGAGAAAGCCCAAAGCACTTCCGATTGCTGCCCCAGCAAGGACATCTGTTGGATAGTGATTTCCACTTACCACGCGTAGTATTGCCGTGGCAGTAGCCATTGACCAGGCTGCAATACTTGCAGCTCTCATCACCTGGGAGTCTGGATACCACAGACTGGTAATGGTCTGGGTATAGGCGGCAGAGGTAAAGGCCATCAATGCATGGCCTGAAGGAAAGGAGTCATAATCTTCAGAGGTATCATCCGGCCTGGAGACCTCCCCAACATAGGGACGCTCACGATCGATGATTGCCTTAAGCGGAGTACGTACACCGAAATAGGCCCCTACCATGGTAATCCCATAGCTACCACCAATTGCCAGATAGTCTGAGGCAGGGGATTCGAATACGAGCATTCCAGGGGAGGCCATTGTCATAGCCAAGGTGACATCGCTTGCCAGTGAAAGATCTTCGTTATACTCGAAATGCAGAGCGTAGAGTCCTGAAATTGAAAGAGTAAGGAGAAGAACCATCACAAGAATACGTTTATTGCCCATAAAATCCCCCATCAGCAGAAAGTGTATCGGTATCAAAAGAGACGCTCAAGACCGAGACGAACCTCATAGGAAGAAAAACCCTTCTTCGAGAGTACCATTCTTGCTTTATCCTCCCCTACTTTCTGAAGAGCAAGCGCATAGGCTCTTTCCACATAGTCGATGATCTGCTCTTCACTGTAAAGCTCATCAAGAGCTCTCTGGGCAGCTTCACGATCCACACCCTTGGCTGCAAGCCGCTGGGCCATCAGGGCTCTTCCCTCAGGATTCTTGCGTTGACGGGATTCGATGAATTGCAGGGCATAGCGAACCTCACTAAGCAGGTTCTCCTCTTTCAAGATATCCAAAACATTCTGGATACACCTCGAGGAGAAAGACTTCTTCTGCAATTTGATCTTCAGCTCAAAGGCGGTATGCTCCCTACGAGCCAGATAGGTCATTGCTTGCATTTTGCAAAGATGCTGCTCCTGAAGTTCCTTGAGGTGAAAGAACTCCTCCTGACAGAGCTCCTGCCCTATGAAAAGCTGCTTTGAGACAAATAATTCACTGGGTATTGAAAAAGGAGAACCCTCCTGCGGTACGGCTCTGAAGCCACCACGAGAGGGTTCCTTTTCGATGCGAGCAAATGCCACTTAACGCTTGGAGAACTGGAACTTGCGGCGTGCGCCCGGCTGACCATACTTTTTACGTTCAACCATACGGGAGTCACGAGTCATGAATCCAGCAGAGTGTAGTGCAGGTCTGTAATCCTCATCATGAGCACAGAGTGCACGTGCGATACCATGGCGGCAAGCACCTGCCTGACCGGAAGGGCCACCACCAACAACGTTGATGAGCAAGTCATACTTGCCGGTTGTCTCAGTGGTTTCAAGCGGCTGCTTCACGATATAGGTGAGCATCGGGTTACCAAAGTAGGTATCGATGTCCCTACCATTGATGACAATCTTGCCCTCGCCTTCCCTCAGGTAGACACGAGCAACGGCGGTCTTACGGCGTCCAACACCATGACCAAGATTTTCCACTTTCTTTACTTCTTTCTTTGCCATTTTTCGCTCCTACCTTAAATTTCGACCTTGATGGGCTGCTGTGCCTGATGCTGGTGCTTATCACCTGCATAGACCTTCATGTTGGTGTACAGCTTGCGACCGAGGGGACCTCGGGGAAGCATACCACGAACGGCGCGCTCCATCGGATATACCGGGTTGCGCTTGATCATATCAGCATAGCTGGTCTGTCTCAGCCCACCGGGGTAGTTGGAGTGGCGATAGTACATTTTATCCTGGTACTTGTTGCCCGAAAGGGCAGCTTTCTCAGCATTGATGATAATCACATAGTCGCCCATGTCCTGGTGTGGGACAAATTCGGGCTTGTTCTTCCCGCGGAGGATGCGTGCAGCGGCAACTGCTACCTTGCCAAGCTCCTTTCCCTCTGCATCAATCAGATACCATTTCTTCTGAATCGTCAGCGGTTTCACAAAAATAGTCTTCATCTATTCATCCTGTTCTGCAAGTTTGTTCTTGCGTGTGTTTTGTGCATGGCGTATTTCTACAGCCATTTCTATGTTACAGCATTGGCATATCGGCTAGCCAATTCCACCAGTCCAACCACATCACCCTTGGTATAGGAACCCGGGATAATGAACGGAACATCCGCTGCCCGGGGAAACACCATGTGTTTTGTGAGTGCTTCCCTGGCAAAGGCCGCATAACGCTCCTCACTGAGACCGGTTAATCCGTACGGTCCTCGTGTTTTGAACACACCACTGAGTGGATTGTCCATGCGTTTTGCAACTGTTTCCTCCGACTTCAGTACTTGGATCAAACTCGCGGTTGTCTTGATGAGCAAATCAAGCAACAACGGGGATACCACGTCTGAGGGCGGGACCTGTGCTGTACAGAAGGATTCCTTGAGGCAAACGACCTGAGGTACGAAACTCCCTGGGAAAGGTAGGATAGGGAGGAGCATCACGGATTCTGCCCCGCCAAAACCTAGGAACGGTCGCCAATAGGACACTGTACGGCTTGCATGTTCAGCAGAGAGAGCAGGATCAAATAGTGCATCATTCGAAACTGCGCTTACTGCTTGCATGACCTTCCGGGGGTCTGTATATATACGGACAACCGGAAAGCTTGGAAACAGGTTCACCAATAGCTTTTCGAGCCTTCCTGTAAATACCGATGGGTACTCTGCTATCAAACCACGACTCACCGTAGACTTGATAGCCTGATGGATCCTCTCTGGTCGATGGCCAAGAATGGCTCTGCCATAATTCTGAAAAAAATCAGTGTACCGCTCACCGTAGCGATCATATAGATAAAAGTCACGGGCGCGGACAACGGTAGGCATTGTATAACCTTCCGGCCAATCTTGTCTAGTGGCTTTCCCACTTCTCTCCATCTCACTCACCCCCAATTTTCTCCAGCTGGGCAAACTTGCTGATGAACGTGGTTTTCTTGCCATTGAAAAATCTGACTTCTATGACCTCACGGTCCCCACTCATCCGAAGGGTCACTACTTCCCCTTCCCCATAACTGTCACTATAAACGCGTTGTCCTACAGGGAACAGGGGTTCACCTTCCTTTGCTTCATGCACCGTTTTCATGGTGAAGGTTTTGGCATTACTACCAAATCCTTTTTGTATGATGGGAGCTCCGCTTGCACCCCATGAGGAAGAAGAAGATCTTGAAGAGGGCATGGATTCATGCCTTTTTCGCTTCTCCTGGAGACTGGAGAGACCCTGATAACCAAATCCACCCACTTCGGTATAAGGGCGAATCCCCTGCACAGAAAGCAGTGATGAGTCAATCTCATCAAGAAAACGGCTTGGATGATTGTAACTGGTCTTACCCCATATCTTCCTTGCGCGGGCACTGAGCAGATACAACTCCTCTCTTGCCCTTGTCACTGCAACATAGAATATTCGACGTTCTTCCTCAGTATCCTCATCACTCTCCGCTGAACGACCAGGGAACAGTTCGTCTTCCAGGCCGGCTACAAACACCCTGTCAAACTCCAACCCTTTGGTGTTGTGCATGGTGATAAGGGTAACCCCATCCTTATCCCTGGGATCTTCCTGCCCAAGGGTAGTTGGATCGAGTGAAAGTTGCTCGAGGAAAAGCAACAATCCTTCCAGGGAGGACTCATAGGAAGAGAGAGCATTGACCAAAGCTTCCAGATTCTCCACCTTGCTGGTGGTATTTTGCTGGTCCAGCTTCCGGTAGTGGTCAAGCAGCCCTGATTCCCTGATGAGGAAATATGCACAATCGACCAACTCCCCTTCCTGAAGCATCTTCTGGGCATGCTCGTACATCCGCAAAAAATGCTTTGCTCCTTCCCTTGCTTTGTTTGAGAGCCCACTCTTCTCGGTGGCAAGACGCAGCATAGCAAGCAAATCTCCCTCAGCCTCCGGGCTGTAGGCAAGAATGGTATCCTGACTCCCCGGGCCGATTCCCCGGGTAGGCTTATTGATCATACGCTTGAAATTGACTTCGTCCTTTGTATTGGTAAGCAGGAAGAGCAAGGCCAAGGCATCTTTCACCTCTTCACGCTCATAGAACTGCAAAGCACCAACCACCTTGTAGGGAATCCCCGAGCGCTTGAACATTGTCTCGAAGGCAACCGACTGAGCATTGGTCCGGTATAATATGGCACTCTCGTTAAAACGTCGGTCTTTCTTGACAATGGAAGCAACACGAAGCGCTTCATCCTGTTCGTCCTGCACATAAAAGAGATGGGGCTTTCCACCCTTTCTGTTTGCTGTCCAGAGCTGTTTTTCGTGTCTTCCCTTGTTGTTCTTGATGACACTGTTGGCAATTTCAAGGATATTCTGTGTTGAGCGATAGTTCTGCTCAAGCTTAACGGTCCTGGCCATCGGATACTGATCGGGGAAGCTGAGAATATTCTGCACCTCCGCCCCACGGAACCGGTAGATGGACTGATCGTCATCACCTACGACGCAAATGAAGGTACCTGGCCCTACCAAACGATGCAGCAGTTTGAACTGTGCAGCATTGGAATCCTGATACTCATCCACCAAGATCATACTGAAGCGACGGTGAACCCACTGTTGGATTTCAGGTTTGGTCTCGAGCAACTCGATGCTTCGGCCGATCAGGTCGGCAAAATCCACATTTCCCACCTGATGCAACTTCCGCTCATATGCCTCAAACATACGCTTGAAGGTGGAGTCAACCTTGAGTGACTGTAAATTGTCCGTATAGGTCAGACCCCTATCCTTTGCATAGCTGATCTTTCTCATGATGGGATCAAGTTCCCGTTTCTTGTAGTTCGGAAAACAAGAGGCAAGCAAACTCAACGAGTCATCGTCATCGTAGATGGTGAAGTTTGCGTCAAGGCCAATCTCTGAGCCGAATCTCCTGAGAAACCAAGCACCAAATGAGTGGAAGGTTCGGATATTGCAATCATTTACATCTGAGCGACCTTCCAACATCTGCCCTACGCGCTCTTTCATCTCATTTGCTGCCTTGTTGGTGAAGGTTACCGCAAGAATCTTATAAGGGGGAATGCCAAGCTGTTCGATGGCATAAGCAATCTTGGTGGTGATAACCCGTGTCTTGCCACTACCAGCACCTGCAAGGACGAGCAAAGGATGACTGTTTTCAAGAACAGCTTCCCTCTGCGCTTCATTGAGTTGATCCATAAGTTGCTGCAGTTCAGCCATGAGACACGCCTCCTTTCAAGGGGATTGCCTCAAGGTCAAGACCATTGACCCTGCTAATTCCGCAGCGTAGCACCTCTCCCGCCTTCAGGTCACGACCCATTACCACGGTAAGTCCATCGACCTCCGGTGCCTGGGCATACATACGACCGATTGCCAAGTCTTCGCCTTCAACCGGTTCCTCAATAAGCACATCATACTCCTTACCGATAAATCGTTTCAGGTTCTCACTGGTGATCGGAGCCTGTAACGCCTCAAGCTGCTTCTGGAATCCTTGTGCACGCTTCAAGGCTTTTGCATGCTCCTTTTCCCCTCGAAGTGCATATGCCTTGGTCCCTTCCTCACGGCTGTACAAGAAGGAGCCAACCCAATCGAGGCGAGCGCGCTTGAGGAAATCAAGCACCTCGGCAAAAGACTGCTCATCTTCCCCTGGATACCCTAAAAGAATCGTGGAGCGGAAAACCGCTTCAGGAAGCACCTCCCTGATCTGGTCAATCATTGTCAGGTGCTGCTCCTTGTCCCCCTTCCTTCCCATGCTCTTCAGGATGGCAGCATCTGCATGCTGGAAGGGAATATCGAAGTATGGCAGCACTTTCTTGTGCTCCTTGATGAATCCAGGCAACTCGGAAGGGAATGCATCTGGATGTATATAGAGAAGCCTCACTACGAAGTCTCCTTCAAGTGCAACAAGGTCGGCGAGCAATTCCATGAAAAGACTGGATCGCTCAGGACTGTCGGTTCCGTAGGATGCCAGATCCTGGGCGATAAGATTGATTTCCTTCACCCCTCGATTGATCAAGGCTTTTGCATCATTGAGAATGGTATTCTTGGGCCTGCTTCGCAAATTACCTCTTATGAGAGGGATGGCACAGTAGGAACACCAATGGTTACACCCTTCACTGATCTTCAAGTATGCACTCCCAGGGAAGGAGAGCAGTTCATTTCTTTCATATACCTCGTTCTCTGGAGCTGGATAGGAAGGAACTTCCACGACCCTGTCACCAGCAAACACCTTTCTCACCACATCCTTGATTGCTGAAAGATCGCGGTTGCCGAAAATGGCAGAGGCCTCCGGCAACTGCTCGCGCAACTCATCTGCGTAGCGCTGGGCCATACATCCACTGAGAATGATCTTTGCATCTGGGTTTGCCTCATGCAGTGTGAAGAATGCCTCGATCGACTGCTCACGAGCTGACTCGATGAATCCACAGGTGTTAACAAGGATAAGATCGGCTTCACTTGCAGATTCTGTCAGCTCTAATGCATCCTCTTCAAGTTGCTTGATCAGCATCTCTGCATCTACTTGGTTCTTGGAACATCCAAGATTTTCTATGTAAAATTTCTTCATTGCGTAATTATCTCCTGATACATATACAAAAAATCAGATTAGCATAAATGCAGTGCTCTTTCCTACCTCCCTCCCCTCAGGATGGTTGTTGACAGTATGTAAATTTATGTAAATTTACATTACCAGTCATTGAGGCACATCTTATTATACGCAATATGATTACGTCTTGCTAAAAGTAAGAATCTTTTAGAATTTTACATCATTCTTGCATAAATGAACGTCTTGGTATAGTATCAAAATGCTGTATGTACATAGGTGCACCTTTCTGCCTTTCTACTATGTAGCAAAACTCACAGACGAGGAAACGAATGACAAAATATATCGTGAACCGACTATTGGGAATGATTCCCACGCTTTTGATTATTATCACGTTGAGTTTTTTCATTGTCCGTATTGCCCCTGGTGGCCCATTTGCCAGTGAACGCAAGCTTCCTGAAGTAGTGGAGAGAAACATTAACGCAAAATATCACTTGGACGAGCCGCTGATC
Source organism: uncultured Sphaerochaeta sp. (assembly GCF_963677075.1). Classification (NCBI taxonomy): domain Bacteria; kingdom Pseudomonadati; phylum Spirochaetota; class Spirochaetia; order Spirochaetales; family Sphaerochaetaceae; genus Sphaerochaeta; species uncultured Sphaerochaeta sp. The sequence continues at coordinate 3,162,409 of NZ_OY781873.1, forward strand.
CAACAGTACGGCCGTTATATGTTTGATATTCTGCGTGGCGATCTCGGCCCTTCCTTCAAGTACAAGGACTATGATGTAAACTACTACATCGCCAACAGCCTCCCGAAGTCAGTAGTACTGGGAAGCTATGCAATGCTCATCGCATTGGTTTTTGGCATATCTGCAGGTATTATGGCTGCAGTTCGACAGAACACCTGGTTGGATTATCTTAGTATGGGGGTTGCCGTCATCGGTATCTCGGTACCGCTGTTCGTCATAGCCCCGGTCCTACAGCTCATCTTCGCGATGAAACTGAAATGGCTGCCGACCAGTGGCTGGTACACTACAGGAGAAGGCTGGAAGACCGTCATTCTTCCTGCAGTATCCCTCTCCTTTGCCTATTTTGCAAACATCGCACGCTTGACCCGTTCCTCAATGCTGGAAACGCTTAGAAGTGATTATATCCGTACAGCAAAGGCCAAGGGGATGAAAAGCTCCACTATCATTTTCAAGCATGCAATGAAAGGTGCAATGCTTCCAATTGTAAGTTATCTTGGTCCTGCATTTGCTGGAATCATCACCGGATCAATCGTCGTAGAGCAAATTTTCCGCGTACCTGGTTTGGGCAAGTTCTTCGTACAGAGCTCGTTCAACCGTGACTATACCCTCATTGTCGGGGTAGTCATTGTCTACTCTGCCATCCTGATTGTGATGAACTTCCTTGTAGACATCATTTACGCACAGCTCGACCCACGAATTACGTATAAATAAGAGGAGAGGACCATGTTCTTTAAACAAAAACAACCAAAAGAAGCGGCCCTCAACGAGTTTGACCAGGTCGTAGTAGGCAATAGTCTCGGAAAGGATGCTTGGAAGCGCTTGAAGAAAAACAAGATGGCTGTGCTTGGCATGGTCATTGTTGCCATCTACTCACTGCTTGCAGCTTCAGCAATGTTCCTTCCCATCCATCCATATGATCAGATAATCCTTGATCACCAGCACTTACGTCCATCCTTTGGCAAAACTGCAGGGGACTTGATGATGGAAACCAAATTGGATGACCTGTACTTCAAGGCATGGAGAGCAGGAAGCTTGGTGGTAACCGAAGAAGAGAGTCAGCAGATTGAGAAGTGGATCTCCTTGAATGAGACCAACAAGGTCTGGAATTTCCTTTATGCTGAGGGAGAGGCACAAAGAGAGGCTGGGACATTTACCTTCAGTTCTGCAGACCAGCGTACACTCGACCGATTGCAGGAGAAAATTGATACAGAGTTCCTAATCAATATCGAAAAAATGTTTTATACCGATCCCGAGACAGGGAAGAGTAAGAATATTGCTCGAATGGACTTCGTGGATATCCAGAAAATCTACGCTGAATACCTTGGTGTAGAGGAATCTGTTATTGCCAATCAAGTCCAGAATGAAGTAAGAAGCCAAGTACTCAATTCTGTGAAAGCAGCAACTCCAGACCTCACCAATGAAGAATACGAGGCGAATCTGGAACTCGAGCTACAGAGCCTTGGGGATAAAGGGATTGCAAACATGGCCAAGACCAACTTGTTGGTCAGCCTGAAGACTGCAATCAGCAGAACCATTGAACGCGAGCTGAAACAGGAAGTCAAGGATGGCAAGGCCGAGTTCCCTATCAATCGTGAGGTTACAGTCAATGAGATGCTCTCTGCAAATATTACTGCTGATTTGAAACACGATAGGCATTATTACCTTGGAACAGACTACAGCGGACGCGATATGCTCAGCCGTATCATCTATGGTGGACAGGTCTCCATTGCCATCGGATTGGTTGGAACCATCACCAGTGTCTTGATCGGCATAGTGCTGGGAGCAATCGCTGGATACGCTGGAGGCAAGATAGACTTCTTCCTGATGCGTTTCGTCGATATCATGTACGGACTCCCCTACATGCTTCTGGTCATTATCTTCATGGCCATCTTCGGACGCAATATCATGAACCTTTTCGTAGCATTGGCCATGGTCAGTTGGCTGACCGTTGCACGTATGGTACGTGGACAGATTATGAGCTTGAAAAACAGTGAATATGTTGAGGCTGCCCGAAGTATGGGTGCTTCAACAGGAAGGATCATCTTCCGCCACATGGTACCAAACTCACTCTCTGTCATCATTGTCTATTCAACGCTCAGGGTTCCCGCATTCATTATGCAGGAGTCGTTCCTTTCCTTCTTGGGTCTCGGAGTCCAGGCTCCGTATGCTTCATGGGGGTCCTTGGTAGGTGATGCAGTTAACGGCATGACCCTGTATCCGTGGAAGCTCGTCTTCCCCGCAATCGCCATGACCATCTTCCTCTTCGCCATGAACTTCTTTGGTGACGGACTGAGGGATGCGTTCGACCCACAAAGCAAGAACCAGCTCTAGGAGGAACATGATGAGCATGAAACCTAATGCAAAGACAGTCCTTGAAGTAAAGGACCTACAGACATATTTCAAAACTGATGCCGGAATCGTAAAGGCAGTTGATGGGGTCTCGTTCTCAGTGAGAGAAGGAGAAACCATCGGTATTGTAGGGGAAAGCGGAAGCGGTAAGAGTGTTACCAACCTCTCGCTGATGCGACTTATCCCCTCCCCCCCAGGAAGAATTGTTGGAGGAGAAGTCCTCTTTGAAGGAAAAGATATCCTCAAGCTTTCTGAGAAGCAGATGCGAAGCATCAGGGGAAACAAGATTTCCATGATCTTCCAGGATCCAATGACAAGCTTGAATCCATTCCTGAAGATTTCCACGCAGATGGTGGAAACCATCCGTCTGCATGAAAAGGATGTTTCCAAACAGGAAGCGCTCAAACGTTCTATTGAAATGCTTAAGCTGGTAGGTATCCCTTCAGCAGAAAAGCGCATTCATAGCTACCCCCACCAGTTCTCCGGCGGTATGAGACAGCGTGTAATGATTGCCCAGGCACTGAGCTGTAATGCTGAAGTCCTGATTGCTGATGAGCCGACCACTGCCCTTGATGTTACCATCCAGGCACAGATTCTCGAATTGATTGCCAAACTCAGTGACAAGATGGGAACGGCGGTTATCCTCATCACCCATGACTTGGGTGTTGTGGCTGGAATGTGCGACCAGGTGTGCGTCATGTATGCCGGCAAGATCGTCGAGAAGGCCGAAACTGATGAGCTGTATGCAAGGCCTAGCCACCCATATACCGAAGGATTGATCAAGAGTGTGCCCCGTATGGACACAACCAAGAAGGGCAACCGCTTATTCTCCATCGAGGGACAACCACCCAATGTCATCGATTTACCCCCCTGCTGTCCGTTCCACCCACGTTGCCATAAGGCAATGGATGTGTGTAGACAGGCCTACCCACCGGTAAAGGATCTGGGGAAGGGGCATGAAGTGGCTTGCTGGCTCTTCGCTGATGAAAATGAGAAGCAGCAGGCACTGAAAGAAGCAAACGTCAAGGAGAAGGCCGAATGAGTACAGATAAGAAGCCCCTATTGGAAGTCAGGGATTTAAAACAGCACTTCCCCATCTCCAGTGGATCACTCCTCCAGAAACAGGTTGGGGCAATCCGCGCAGTGGATGGAGTCTCATTTGATGTATTTCCTGGGGAAACGCTGGGCATCGTAGGAGAGTCTGGTTGTGGAAAGTCTACCACAGTGCGCTCGATCAGCCAGCTCTATAAACCAACCAGTGGGAGTGTCAAGTTCAATGGTGTTGATCTGGTAAGTGCCGATACCCGCACCATGCTCAAGGCTCGGCGTGATATCCAGATGATCTTCCAGGATCCCTATGCGTCACTTGATCCCAGAATGACGGTTCGCTCAATCATTGCTGAGCCCATGGTTATCTATAACAATCGAAAACTGCTCGAAACACCGATGAGTCCTATGGAAATTGAACGTCGAGTAGAGGAACTGATGGAACGCGTTGGTTTGAACAAGACCTTCAAGAACCGTTATCCTCATGAGTTCAGTGGCGGACAGAGACAGAGAATTGGCATTGCTCGTGCTTTGGCATTGAACCCGAAGATCATCCTTGCCGATGAGCCGGTATCTGCCTTGGATGTATCCATCCAGTCTCAGATTCTCAACCTTTTGGCAGATCTGCAGAAGGAGTTCGGGCTTACCTACCTCTTTATTGCTCACGACCTTGCTGTCATCCAGCACATTTCTACCCGTGTGGCAGTTATGTACCTGGGCAAGATTGTTGAGATCAGTGAAGCTGTACAGCTCTATGACAATCCATTGCATCCCTATACCATTGCACTGCTGAGTGCGGCTCCGATTCCTGACCCTAAGGTTGAGAGGGAGAGAAAGCGTATCATCCTTACCGGTGATGTACCTTCCCCCGACAAGGAACGTACTGGCTGTTACTTCTATGACCGCTGTCCAAAGAAGATGCCTTGGTGCTCCTGCCATATCCCACCGATGTTTGACATCAACGAGAAGCAACAGGTTGCCTGCTGGCTCTACGACAAGAGAGACCTGAGTAAGGTCACGAAGGAAGAAGCTGAAGCTGATGCCGCAAAAAATGGAAACTGACCACAAATGAGTGGTATGAGAGAGTCACCCTTACGGTGGCTCTCTTTTTTTACCATTTCATATCCTTGTAGGATACATTGAGGTCGAGGTCCCTCGGGCGATCGACGAACAAGGGCAGTCCTGTCACTGCAGAGATAGCCTGAACTGCTGATTCAGTCCTCCCCCCACTGGTTTTCTCAGCAATGATTTCGATATCTCTTTTCTCGTCCTCTCCTAGATTGAGTGAAAATACAATCATGGCGCGAAATCGTCGTTTATTCGGTTTTGCATCCTTGTCAGTGGTCCCCCTGACAAAGTGGTTCAACTCCAACTGACGAACCTCAGAAAATGCGAACTGCTCACGTTTGCATAGAGGACCAAATCCATAAATACTGGTAATGCGTTGTTCTTGCTTATCGAACAACCATGTATCCCGGTAGAATGTACCTGCCAAGGTTAACACTAACAGAATCAGGATATGGGTCATGCTGAGCAAACTGACCCCTTCCGACAAGTTCAAGACAAGACCCCAGATCAGGAACAGTGAGAAAAAGCCACTTATGCCATGAAACATATTGGTTACACGGTATTGGATACCATAGGGTTTTATATAGGTAGTATGTCGTACCACGGTAACGTCTCCTCTTCTTTCTCTTCCAATATACTCAAAAGTGTTAGAAAAAACAGGTCTCTGCCATAAATTACAGTTTATGTAATATTTGTATAAATTAACACGCTGTATGCATTCAAAAGGCTGTTTTAGAGAAACCTATTTGCGTTTTCTCTTGATTCGTGGTTTAATGTGAACTAAGCTAAGTTGAATATGTATACTTAGAACTACAAGGAGATATGTCTATGAAGAAATTTCTGGCTATCATGCTTAGTGTGCTGCTTGTTAGTGCTCTCTTGATTTCCTGTGGAAAGAAAGAAGAACCGGCACCAGCCGCTACCACGACGCCGGCTCCGGCAGCAACTACTGCTCCGGCAACCCCGGCCCCGGCTCCAAAAGCTGAAGCAGAACCTGCTGCACCGGCACCTGCCGCACCAGCACCCGCTGCTCCTGCAGAGGATGAAGTTGTGTTCCGCATTTCCAATGGTGCAGAGCCCGAGTCACTCGACCCAGCTCTTATCCAGGGAGTTCCCGAACATAGAATTTTCGAGGCTCTTTTCGAAGGCTTGGTAGCAATCGATCCTGCGACTGCTCTTGCAGTTCCTGGCGTTGCTGAAAGCTGGGAAGCCAATGAAGATGGCACCCAGTACACCTTCACCCTTCGTGAAGATGCAGTCTGGTCCGATGGCGTTGCCATCACCGCTGACGATGTTGTTTACAGCTGGTTGAGACTGCTTGATCCCGCAACTGCAGGTCCCTATGCTTGGTTCCCTTGCATGTTCCTCCAGGGTGCAACAGAATTCAACGCTGGCGAGGCTGGTCCTGAGGCCGTGGGAATCCGCGCTCTTGACGAGAAAACCTTCCAGATGGACCTCATCGGTCCCCTCCCGTATGCTATTGATGCACTGACCCACTACAGCTTCTCAATCGTTCCCAAGCACGCCATCGAAGAGTTTGGCGACAAGTGGACAAGTCCTGAGAACTTCGTAGGTAATGGTCCTTTCGTACTCACTGAGAGAATTCCCCAGACCTCCCTTACCGCCACCAAGAGTGACACGTACTGGGACAAGGAGAATGTAGCACTTGACAAGGTCATCTTCTACTCCTCTGACAGTGACACCACCAACTACAACATGTACCTCAATGGTGAGATTGACTGGGCAACCAACGTACCGAATGACCAGCTTTCAGCTGCTCAGATGCGTTCTGACTTCCAGTCTTCCCCACAGCTTTCCACCTATTACTATGTCTTCCAGAACGAAGTAGCTCCTTTCGACAACCCCGATGTCCGCCGCGCGCTGTCATTGGCCATCGACCGTGAAGCACTTGTTGAAGGCGTAACCAGAGCTGGACAGATTCCTGCATGGGGTATTGTACCTCCGATGGCTGGCTATGATGCTCTTGAGTTCCCCCACGACAACATGGATGACATGATTACCGAGGCGCAGGATCTCTTGGCTAGAGCTGGCTACCCCAACGGTGCTGGATTCCCGACCTCAACCATTCTGTACAACACCAACGAAGGTCACAAGCAGATTGCTGAGTTCGTGCAGCAGGAATGGAAAGACAATCTTGGCATCAACGTCGTTCTTGAGAACCAGGAATGGCAGACCTATCTTGCAAACCGTAACGAAGGCAACTTCGAGGTTGCACGTGCAGGATGGGTAGGTGACTACCAGGATCCAAATACCTTCCTCGACATGTTCATCACCGGCGCCGGTATGAATGGTGGTAGGTATGAGAACGAAATCTATGACCTGTTGATCAATGAAGCAGCTAGAATGCCCGCAGGCGAGGATCGCTTTGGTGTTCTCAAGACCGCTGAAGATATCATGATCAACCAGGATATGGGTATCATGCCATTCTACTACTATGTAGCAATCAACATGATTGATACTGACAAGTGGGGCGGCTGGCATCCAAATACCATGGATTACCATCCGGTCAAGGACATCTACCTCAAGTAGTTGTCAAACAAGGCAAACGCAGGTCCCTGGATTCGTCCGGGGACCTTTTATTTATGCTGGACTGAACTCTCCCTCTCCGCTATAGTTTTATGTAGCACCAAGGAGATGACCAATGAAATATTATGATCTGAGAAGTGATACCATTACCAAACCGACTGAAGCAATGAGGAAAGCCATGGCCGCTGCAGAGGTAGGTGATGATGTTTACCGAGAAGACCCTACAACCACTAAACTGGAAGCACTGGCTGCTGAACTTACCGGGAAAGAACGTGGCTTGTTTGTTTCATCCGGTTCGATGGGCAACCTGATCAGCCTCTATATCAATGGGGGAAGAAGCAATGAGGTATTCACTGCTGCCAACAGCCATATCATCCACCATGAAATAGGTGCAGTAGCTGCCATTGCAGGGGTGCTTCCCATTTCCTTCGATGTACCCCGTGGCATTCTCAACGCTGATGCATTTATCGGGAAAGTGAAACAGGGCTCATACGATATGGCCAACACCACGCTCATTGAGGTGGAGAACACGATTGGAGGATACTGCTATCCTTTGGAAAACCTGGAAGGGATCAAGGATTTTGCATCAACCCATGATTTGAAAGTACATATGGATGGAGCGAGAATCTTCAATGCACAAGTCGCTTCAGGAATTTCAGTAAAGACCTATGCAAGTTATGCAGATACCATTACCTTCTGTCTCTCCAAGGGGCTGGGCTGTCCTGTTGGCAGCATGCTCTGTGGTGATGAGGAATTTATCAACAGAGCCCTTACAATCAGAAAGATGCTGGGCGGAGGAATGCGACAAACCGGTGTGCTTGCAGCTGCCGGACTCTATGCACTTGAGAATCATGTTAATCGGTTGGCAGACGACCACGCCCATGCAAAAGCCTTGGCAGATGCATTGGTGAAAGGGGGATGGGCTGAGGTAGATACAGAAGGAGTGCAAACCAATATTGTCTTCTTCCGTGTTCCCATGGTACAGAGTGCTACAGTGGTGAGCCAATTGGCAAAACAGGGAATCTTGGCAAATACTGAAGGTGATATGGTTCGGCTTGTGACCAATCTGGATTTGCATGATGAAGATATCAGCGAACTCTGCACCCTGTTGGAGAATTTCCAGATTGAGGCAGAAGCATGAAAACAACCCTTATCTGCTTCTCAGGAACAGGAAACAGCTACTATATTGCACAGAAACTATGCAGTGAGCTTGAAGATTGCCAAGTATTGATGATTCCTTCCTTAATGGAAACACCAACCTTCACCATTACTGAACAGGTAGGATTTGTTTTTCCCGTGTATAAGGGATTCCCCCCCAATCTGGTCCCTCACTTCATAGAGGAAGTATTCCAGAAGCAGGATCTCTCCCCATTGAAATACCTCTTTTTGGTAACCACTCGTTATCTCTTCCAGGCATATACCTTCCAGGCGATGGAAGTCCTGCTCAAGGAAGCGGGCGCGGTAGTGAGCTATGCCAACCATATTGTGATGCCAGATGGCTATATTCCCTTGCTCAGCGCTCCAAGTGAAGAGAAGATTGAGGAACTCTATGCAAAAGCTGACCTGAAGGTAGCAGAAATTGCAAAGGATATCAGAGAGGAGGTTATCAAACCACCTCACAGACCTCCCCTCTCTCGCTTTGCGATCAACCATGTCATGATCCCGATCCATCGAGCATTCATGGATACAGCGCTCGATTTTGCTGTAACCGATGCGTGTACCTCATGTGGCCTCTGTTACCGGATGTGCCCATCTGCAAACATCGAGATGAAGGATGGAAAACCTGTCTTTGATCGTGCATGTACCGGATGTCTTGGTTGTTATCATCGCTGTCCTGAACATGCTATCGTATTCAAAACCAAGAAAGTCCGTGAGGGGTATTACCCCAACCCACGTTCAGGCTATCAAGTGGAGTATCGTTCGTAATGGATTCATTGTTTGACCAAATCACTGACCGTCGTTCCTCCTTGTCCGTCAAGTGGAACAAGGAAGTCATCGCATCGATGTGTGGAAACCCCGAAGCAGAACCTTTTTGGGTCGCTGATATGGACTTTCCTGTAGCTCCGGAAGTATCCAGGCAGGCTCAAAAGCTTGCTGGACATGCAATCTACGGATATCCATACGATCTGAGGCAGAAAGATGCCTTTCTTGGATGGGCGAAGCAATGGCATCAGATGGATTTGTCGCAAAACCAGGTGGTAATCAGCCAAGGGGTCCTGAACAGTATTGCCATTCTTCTGGATCTCCTCAGTAAAGAGAAGGATGAGATCATTGTACCTTTCCCTTCTTACCAACCGTTTGTGACCATGGTAAACAACCTAGGAAGGACCTTGAGTCCTTGGCCGCTTACTTACGATGAACACCTCCATCAGTTCTCTCCTGATTGGAATGCATTTGAGGAACTCTGCAACACGGCAAAGATTCTTATCTTCTGCAGCCCCCATAACCCCTCGGGTCTCGTATTCAGCGAAGCTGAGCTTACCAAACTGTGCACCATCGCAAAGAAACATGGTGTGACTATTATCAGTGATGAGATTCACGCAGATCTTCGCTATGATTCTTTCGTAAGTCTTTTGGAAGTAGGTAAAGAAACTGAGTGTGAAAGCATTGTATGCATGGCTCCCTCCAAGACATTCAATATGGCTGGAGAACACTACTCAATTACCCTGTTCAATAATCCAAGCCTCAAGAAAGCGTATGAGAAGAAGCTGCAGCAACTTTTTCTTTCAGGCAATTCAACATTCGCCATGACACTGGCCACTGCAGCCTACCAAAATGGAGAGTCATGGTTACGTGAGTTACTCTCCTACTTGCAAGGCAACCTTGCCTACATCGAAGAGACACTACAGAACTATGTTCCAGAGATCATATGTATAAAGCCAAGAGCCTCATTCATTACCCTGCTAGACTGCGCTGCCTTGCTCCCCTTGGTCGAGAAGGACAAGGAGGCACATCCAGAGCTCTATGACAGCAAAAAAAGCCCAGGCGGAGGTTTGCTGTCCAGATTCTTCGGCCAGCGTGCAAATGTTGCGTTCAATGATGGAACGTGGTTTGGAGGAGAGGAGTACCGAAGGTTTGTGAGGATCAACTTCGGAACACAGAGGGTCCGTCTTGAGCAGGCAATGGAGAGGATCATCAAAGCGGTGGAAATACTGAGAAATACCTACGGGAGTTGAGCAGCCAAACCCTTTGCCAAAAACCGGATTCCTTTCTCATCAGGGTGGATGAACCCATCATCGTATGCATCACGAAGGGAGAGGGAGAGACCGTTTGCCACACGGATATTGGGAAAGCAGTAGGTTGCATACTCCAGGGTTTTCTGCATCTCAGCAAAGCTTCCCATCTTCTGTGTATGCTGGATATCCGCTCTCCAAAGTGGAGTGAGTACTGTAACTGGTACTGATGGGTAGAACTTCCTGATTCTCCCCAGTAACGCAAACATCTCCCCGCGTAAATCTGCAAGATTTTCACGAATTGACCAATCATTGGTTCCGAGTGCCACAAGTATACCATGGATGGGAATATCTAGCTTTTGGATAAGTCTTGAATTCACTAAAGCGCCAGCGAGACCTTGGTTGATGACCTGTACTCCCTTGAGTGAGGAGAGCCTCTCGCATAATGCCAGAGAGGGATGGTGAATTCCTACCCCTTGGACGATTGAATCCCCGATGCAAAGCAGTGTCTTCTCTTTCTTTTCAATAGGCTGTGCATCGCCTTCTATACAAAAACCCACCCGATGATGCATGGGAAGATAGAGACTTACCATATTCCCTTTTTCGATGGAGACCTGGTCACTCTGCAAAGGGAGATGGATCATATCCTTGCCTTCGTACAAGAGGTCGATGGTCTCAGATAGGTCCAGCTGCCTGGGATAGAGAGACGCAAAATCGATAACCTGCTCGCCCTTCTTTGGAAGCAGGGACTGGCTATACCGTCTCAGATGCACCGTCACATCTGTAAGGGTGTGAAAACGTAGGCAGACCGAGGCACTGGTTCCTGCCATCGCACGATATAGAGGATGGGAGTTGTAACCCATCTCCTGTTCTTCTGAGAAACGGAGAGCACAATAATACCCATCCTCAAGAAGTTCAACCGATAATGCATTATGTGTCAGGGCGAATATGTTCTTTTTAGAAGTCGAGCAGTGTTCGGCTGCCATATATCTCTTCCCAGTTTTCTGAAAAATCGTGGACTGCCCGGGTAATGGAAGGCATGTGGAGTCCGGTCTGCAACAGTGAATAGGGAACGGTGCAACAGCTTGCCCCACTGGCATAGCTGGTAGTTATCTCACTGAGATTCTTGAAACTCGCTGCGAGCACCTGGCAGTTGGTACTGTTTGCCCAGAGAAGACTGCTGAGTTCCTTGATGACCTTTGCTGCATCAATATCAATGTTCAACATCCTATTGTAGTAGACAGCAAGATATCTTGCCCCAGAGAGCATCGCCAAGATACCCTGCATGGTTGTATAGATTGCAGTGGCGGTAATATTCACTTGGCGGGAGGCTAGAATCTTAATGGCTTTCAAGCCTTCTTCAGTCACAGGAATCTTTATGAATGTATTCCTGCCCAGGATTGAAAGGATTTTCTCTGCCTCGGCGATGATGTGCTCCGCATCGTGGGCAACAACCTGTACATGAAGGCTTCTCTCTTCCCCAATAAGATCACGGATCTGGTGCATATGGGCAAAGAAATCTATCCTACCCTCTGCCTTGATGATGGAAGGGTTGGAGGTAACCCCATTAATGGGATACGTTTCCAAACCTTTCTTGATCTCTTCCAAATTAGCTGTATCAAGCATGAGTTCCATACTGTACCTCGCTCCTTATCATGCCATAAAACGGTGATGAGAGGAAAGCTTATTCACTGAGCTTTTTCTCACGGTATTGTTGTGGTGTCATGTGATGTTTGCGCTTAAAGAGACTATAGAATCGATGTATTGAAGAGAAACCACACTGTTGGGCAATGGACGTTATACTCTCCTTTGAGTGAGAGAGCAGAAGAGCTGCCCTGGAAAGCTTTTCTGCAGTTATCTCCTCCCAGATGGTGGTACCCCGTACTGAGCGGAAGCGCATTTCCAGGGAACGCCTGCAAATGGTGGCCTGACGCGCGACCTCACTCGCTTGCAACCCTCCGGTGGATTCTGCCTTGATCAGCTGCATCGCCTTTGCCACCTGTTCATCTTCGCAAAAAAACAGGCGGGTACTCTCCCTTTCCCTTACCGGTCCAGGAGCTATGCGACGTATATGCACCCCGCTTGCCTCGTCGTTGAGCAAGGAGTCGAGCATTGCAGAAGCTTGGTACCCGATCGTCTCACAATCGGGCTGGATACTTGAGATGGACGGACTGGCCAACTCACAGAGCAACGTCTCATTGTCCACGCCCAGCACCATAATCTCCTCAGGTATTGCGATACCCAATCGTTGACACACGAGTTCCACTTTCATTGCAGATAGGTCATTACAACAGAATACACTGCAGGGTTTTGGAAGCTCAGTCAACCACGCTTCCAAGTCTGCATCTGAATCATAGAGATGCCTCCACCAGGAAAGAGAGCGAGAGAAACTTGGCATCATCTCAGGACTGGAGGAGGTTGCACTACAGAATCCAATGAAGCGCTCTCGTGCCCAATGCACCTGTTCTACGCCACACCAGGCAAGATGCTGGCTTCCCAGCTTTTTCAGGTACACACCTGCACTTACCCCCGTTTGGTAGTCATCATTTCTGACTTGACTGAAAAGTTTCAGTGAGGTGGCCCCGGCAATATCGACCACGGGTATACCAAGTGAAGCACAGAACCGTGCATCCTCATCATCCTCAATTCGGGCGATCAGGGCATCACAGGAAAGAAGCGCTTCCTTGTCGAGAGAGAAGAACCAAGGACCTTGTCCACGTACCTGCCAGTTAAACTTGGTACGGGCATACTGTACCACACCATTTGCAACGGCCATGTCATAGCCATCTTGGAAACGTAGTTTCAAACCTATTTGTATCATGTTTTCCACTTTAGCATAAAATGCGCATTTTGATAGTGTATTTTCGCATATAAAGCATTGCTAACTCGTATAAACACGATAAGGTATACATATTAGGAGGAGTACTATGCAACTACCTACACGAACTATTGAGAGCACCAAAGCTGAGATACCCATCATAGGAGTGGGAACCTTTGGTTCTGACCACATTTCCAGTAGCGAGATGGCAGAGGCAGTACGAACTGCCTTGCGTCTAGGCTACAGAAACATCGACTGTGCAAGCGTATACAACAATGAGAAAGAGATTGGAGAAGTTCTGGCATCCTGCGGTATCAAGCGGGAAGAGCTCTGGATTACTAGCAAGGTATGGAATGACTCCCACGGAAGGGACAATGTTATTGCATCTGCAAAACAGTCACTCAAGGACCTGCAACTTGACTATCTTGACCTCTATCTTGTGCACTGGCCGCTGCCGAATTTCCATCCACCACACTGTGATGTAACCAGTCGTAGTCCTGATGCAAGGCCTTACATCCATGAGGAGTTCATGGAAACATGGTCTGCCATGGAGGAACTTGTGAACATGGGCCTTGTTCGACATATCGGCACCAGCAATATGACCAAGGCAAAGATGGAATTATTGCTTGCCTCCTGCAATATCAGACCTGCCTTCAATGAGATGGAACTCCATCCCTGCTTCCAGCAACCCGAGTTGCTCTCTTATATCAAGCAGGAGGGAATCATTCCCATTGGGTATAGCCCCCTGGGATCTCCAAACAGGCCTGAGAGAGATACAACACCAGAGGATGTCATTGATATGCAACATCCACTTGTTGTAGAGATTGCAAAAAGGCACAACTGCCACCCTGCCGCAATCTGTCTCAAGTGGGCTCAAGCAAATGGGATTATCCCCATCCCTCTGTCCACGAAGGAAAGGAATTTGAGGAGCAATCTGGAGAGTGTCCTCTCAGATCCACTCACTGAGGAGGAAGTACTCACTCTCAAGGATGCAGATTGCAATAATCGCTTGATCAAGGGACAGGTCTTTCTCTGGGAAGGCGCTGAATCCTGGCATGATCTTTGGGATGAGGATGGGACCATTCCCTGCCCAGAAAAATACCGATAAGGAGAAAACTGATGGAAAAAAAGATGATGAAGGGAGCAAAGCTTCCAGGAAACAGTACAGTAGCATTCGGTGAGTTCGAGATTCCCAAGCCGGGGTATGGACAGGTGCTGGTAAAGACCAAGTGCAGTACCATATGCGGGAGTGATATCAGGGCAATCTATCGCGAACACCTCGGGAAAGGACCTGAAGGATACCAGAACGTCATTGCAGGACACGAGCCTTGTGGCCAGATTGTTGAAGAAGGCGAAGGGCTGAAGCGGTTCAAGAAAGGGGACCGTGTAGTGGTCTACCATATCAGCGGATGTGGAGTTTGCCATGAATGCCGCCAGGGCTATATGATCAGCTGCACAAGCGACAAGAGAGCTGCCTATGGCTGGCAGAGGGATGGGGGCATGGCTGAATACATGCTTTGTGACGAGAAGGATCTTGTCTACCTCCCAGAGGAGTTGACCTATGCTGATGGCGCTCAGGTTGCTTGCGGCTTTGGTACGGTCTATGAAGCCATCGAGAAAGTCGGCGTAAGCGGTAATGATGCAGTGCTGGTTGTAGGTCTTGGCCCAGTTGGCCTGGCTGCCTTGATGCTTGCAAAGGCAATGGGTGCAAACAAACTCATAGGAATCGAATCCCAGAGTGCACGCATCGAACTCGCAAAGAAGCTTGGCCTGGTTGACCATGTATTTACTCCTGCAGAAGACAATGTGGCACAAATCAAAGCTCTTACCGGAGGCAACGGTGTCGAACGCGCTTTCGATTGTTCAGCAAGTGATGCAGGTCGTGCAACTGCGATCAGGGCAACCCGAAAGTGGGGTAAGATTGCACTGGTTGGAGAAGGCGGCACAGTACACTTCAATCCGAGTGAGGACATGCTTCATGACCAGAAAACCGTATACGGAAGCTGGGTGACCAGTATCTGGAAAATGGAAGATCTTGTAGAGCGACTGGTTCGCTGGGGCATTCACCCTGAAGAGCTCATCACTCACCGTTTCCCTCTTGAGAAAGCTGATGAGGCATATGCCTTGATGGCAAGTGGAGCATGTGGAAAGGTTGCTGTTTGTTTTGACGAGGAGCTTCCTAGCTAAAGACCCGATTGAACCGTGGGGAGTGCTCGTTGAAAGCCACAATTGACTTATCGTCGGTCACTACCCCACCATTGTCTTCCATCACACAGATGGTTGGTTCAATTATGACGGTGGAGGGAAATCCCTGCTGGTCACCATCAAGACGGCGGATCAGGAGTTGGGCAGCCGTCTCCCCCATCTGGTCGAGAGGCTGTGCTACTGCATAGTGGCAGAATTTGAGCAGTGGTGCATAGTATAGATAGTCGAACGTGGAGAATACCACCTTTGATCTAATCTCCCTGGAAGCTTTGCTCATCAGATAGCTTGTTGCACCGATATGCACCATGTCATTTACCACAAAGAAGGTATCAGGACAGAAGGGCATCATCAAAGCCTTTTCCATAAGGGTATATCCAGCCTTCTGGGTCATCCCTCCCAGTAGGATAAAATCAGGATTGACCTCAAGCTGATGGTCATGCATTGCATCCAAGAACCCATGGAGACGCTCAACCGATGTATGGACATGGTTGTCACCACCTAGGAATCCTATATTGGTTTTTCCTTCCCTGATCAGTGCACAGGTCACATCGTATGCACCCTTGCGGTTGTCGGTAAGGACCACATCACAACGCAATCCTTCAATTTTTCGGTCGAGCATGACCAGGGGAATATTTGCGATTGCAGGGGAAGCAAAATGTGCACCAACATCACCGACTGGAATAACGAGAAGTGCATCAACATTACGCTCAAGTAGGAATGCAAGTTTGCGCTTCTCTTCCTGCACTGAATTTTCTGAACTACAGAGCAGTAGTGCATACCCAAGTGGGCCGAGCAACTTTTCCAGTTGCTCGACAATTTCGGTGAAGAAGGTGTTTGATATCTCTGGGACGATGATCCCGATACTCTTGGTTACCCTGAGTTTCAAGGAACGTGCTACCGCATTCCGCTGATAATGCAGCATATTGACCGCGGAGAGCACCTTCCTTTCCGTCTCGGGATTCACCACCCCGAGATTGTTCAGAACTCTACTGACAGTGGCAATGGAGACGCCAGCAAGATTCGCGACATCCTTGATTGTTGCTGCTTCTCGTTTGCCCATGTACCAACCTACCTATGCGCGGCGTGCGTATTTCTTCATATCGAAGTAGACCGCGATGATAATGATAAAGCCTTTTACCAATTGCTGGTAGTAGCTGTCAACGCCCAGGAAGGACATTCCGTAGTTGATTAAGCCCATGGTAAAGACACCGACCATCATTCCACTGACCTTACCAACACCACCATTCTGTGAAACACCACCAACGGTAACTGCAGCAATGGCATCCAACTCCATACCGTTTGCGGTAAGCGAGTTTGCCAAGCCAAGGCGGCTTGCCAGAAGGGTACCAGCTGTACCATAGAGCAAACCTGCATAGAAGTAGACCATCATAAGGTCACGTTCGACATTGATACCACTTACCCGCGCTGCCTGTGCATTACCACCGATCGCATAGAAGTGAGTTCCCTGACGGGTATGCTTGAGTAATATCCAGACAACCAGTGCTGCAATGGCAACATAGATGATGAGATTGGGAACAGGACCAACGCTTCCCTGACTGATGTTCTTGAAGTTCTGGTTCAGAGAACCAACAACGGCTGCCTTGGTATAGATGAGCTGCAAACCCTTTGCAATGGACATGGAACCCAGTGTTGCAATAAAGGGAGGAAGCTTTCCATATGCAATCAAGTACCCGTTAAAGAGACCGAACAGGCCACCAGCGGCAACGGCTGCAACGATGGGAACGATCAGAGGGAAAGTCTGGCCTGCATAGATAGCAGAGCTGTAATCCGGATTCTGTGCAAAGGAAGCCGCAACGCTAGCGGTCAAACAGACGACATATCCGATGGAAAGGTCGATTCCCTTGGTGATGATGATCATACCAACACCCAGGGCTGCAAAGGATCTGACCGATTCTGCAATCAGGAGATTCCTGATACTGCTCCACCGCAGTGCTTGTCCGTTGGTCAGAATGGAAAGCAATAGCAACAATCCAACAAAGGTGACCCAGGTTGTATATTGTGAGGCAACTTTTTTGCTGTCGTTAAGTAGTTTTTTCATTTCCATGGTAGGTTTTTCTCCCTCTTTCTTACATGAACTTCGTTGCAAGACGCATGATATTCTCTTGGGTGCACTCAGACTTGTCCAACACGCCAGTACATTTCCCAGAACAAAGAACCATTACCCGGTGGGACATTCCGATCAATTCCGGCATTTCTGAGGAGACCATGATAATGGCCTTGCCCTGTTCAACCAGTTGTCCCATAATCTGGTATATCTCATATTTAGCCCCGACATCGATACCTCTGGTCGGTTCATCCATGATCAGGATGTCCGGCAAGGTCATCAACCATCGACTGATGATAACCTTCTGCTGATTACCTCCTGAGAGGTTCTGGATCAATGTCTCCATGGTAGGAGTCTTGGTCCTGAGTGCCTTGTTGTATCGAACAGACTCTTCCTTCATCTCCTTGTGCTTAAGGAGGTGCAACTTGTTCAGATACTCTTTCAAGGAGGCAATTGAAGTATTGTTTGATATATTCATCAAGGGAAAAATACCACTGCCTCTTCTATCCTCGGTAATCATCCCGATACCATGTTCGATGGCTTTTCGGGGAGTCATGTTCAGGATCTCATCCCCATCAACATAGATTTTTCCTTCCTGGGTTGCACGCACACCGAAGATTGCTTCCATCAATTCTGTACGTTGTGCTCCCATAAGTCCACCAATACCAAGGATTTCCCCACGATGCACCTCAAAGGATACATCCTGGAAGCTTCTGGGATTGGGGGAGCTTAGATTCTCCACCTTCAACAGGACCTCTCCCACATTACTCTTGAACTCAGGGAACCGAAGCTTTGCATCACGACCGACCATAAGAGAGATGAGTTTCTCGTTGGTCATATCTGCTACGTCATAACTTCCAATCATCTGGCCATCACGCATGACACTCACTTCATCAGCTATAGTAAAAATCTCTTCCATCTTATGGGAGATATAGATAACCGCTACGTTCTGCTCCCTCAGTTGGTTGATGATCTTGAAGAGATGTTTGACCTCGTTATCCGTGAGAGAGCTGGTGGGTTCATCCATGACAACCACCGAGGCATTGTAACTGACTGCTTTGGCAATTTCACAGGTCTGCTGCATGGAAATGGATAGAGAACCGATGCGAACCTCTGGTTTTACATTGATCTCCAGGTTCTTGAGCAGGTGACGGGTATCCTCATTCATTTTCTTGTGATCGATCAAACCAAACTTGTTCAGTGGCTCGCGACCGAGGAACAGATTCTCTGCTACCGAGCGCTCAGGAACATTGCTCAGCTCCTGGTGAATCATCGACACCCCTTGGTTGAGCGCATCATGGGAGTCCTTGAATCGGTGCTCCTTTCCATTGAGTTTGATAATCCCTTTATCTTCCTGGTAAATACCGAACAAACACTTCATCAACGTCGATTTGCCTGCACCATTCTCGCCCATCAAGGCGTGTACTGTTCCTGGTTTTACCCGGAGCGTTACTCCATCAAGGGCTTTTACACCAGGGAAGGTTTTGGTAATACCTTCCATTTCCAGGGCAAATGTTGTGTCCATCTGTCTTCCTCTTTCCATATTTTGCAATCGTCGTTCATAAAGTGTCTCCTACTGCTGGCAGCAGCAGGAGACAATCTTGTCTTACATCAAGTCCTTGTAATTCTCTTTGGTGATCGGCTTGAAAGGAACCAGGTAGCACTGGGAAATGACAGCTGGGTCATTTGCAGGTGCTTCACTGATGACTTCCTTGGCAGGCTCGATTCCCCAAGCGGTTACGCCCTGTGCAGTGCCTTTGGTGGCCATTGCAAGAGCCAGCTCAAATGCGGTGCTGCTCTGTCCAACTGAGTCCTGCAGAACGGTAGCATACAGCTTGTCCTGATCCATGGAGTTCAATGCATCGGCAGTTGCATCGATACCGAGAACAGGGAAACTCAGGATGGTACCATCGCTGGCATCATTGTCAACCAAACCGTTGGTAACCAAGGATTCAACTGCACCAAGAGCCATGCCGTCGTTCTGTGCAACCACGAGGTTGAACTTGCCACGGTGTGCTGCAAGCCAGGTGTCCATCTTTTCCTGAGCCTTGTCTGGAGTCCAGTCAGCTGTGTCCTTTGCAACAAAGTTCACGGTATAACCAAGGCTTTCAAGGGTGTCAACAAAACCAGCTTCACGGCTGATCTGAGCGGGGTGCCCAAGCTGTCCCTGCAAGTACAGGATATTCAACACTTTACCAGGTGCCTTGTCAGGATACTGGGTGAAGTAGTCATCTACAATCTGTGCCTGGTACTGACCAGCAACCAACTCAGGTGAGGAAGCAAGGTAGAAATCCTTACCTACCTTCAGCGCATCAACAGAAGGCTGGATATTGGAGAAGGCAGCGCCACCACCAACAGCCTGGATTTGCTGTGCCATTTGCTCAGTTACACTGGTGTCCTGAGGAATAATCACGAAATACTTGTATCCCTGGGTGATCAAGGTGTTGAGCTGGTCGAGCTGACGAGCTACGTCACCCTGAGCATCCTGCAGGTTCAATTCAACGCCGTTCTCTTCTGCAAGCTTGCGAAGATTGTCAGCATAGTCCTTAACAAACTGTTCGTTCAGATTTCTGATAAGTGCACCGATTTTAACCGTATCATCGGCTGCTTCTTTTCCGCCCTGTGCGAAAAGACCAGTACAGACAAGTGCCAGTACCAACAAAATAGCTACAGTCTTCTTCATAAAAACTCCTTTTGAGTAATTCCAGGATTCGCCTCCTGGCAAGCGTGATATTCACAATAGGCATCCATCGCTGATGGACAACCCCTATTGCCTGTGTCTTATGTATCTTCACATCGGAAAATCCATTTGTCAATGAAAAAATGTAAACGTTTACAGGTTTTTCTACTTTGTATAGCCTTTAGTATGTTTTTTACTATATTTACACACCTACAGCTAAGTGTAAACCTTTACAATACTCTCGCACAAATTAGAAAATCTATTGGAATCGAACGATATGTCTCCTTGCAATATCGATATATTTGGATTGGTATGGAGTAGTTTTCCTGCTCTCTTTTTGCATGGATCAGTACCAAATTGACAAGTAAATTGGTGGTAATTTTTGCATGAATACTGCATAGTAAAAACCATGGCATACACCGAATATGGAAACACATGGTGGGGAGAGCGATGGCTCGACTCCCTTACACAAATCGATTACTCGAACAGGATACCCAGAGGGAAGCGATATGCCCGTAACGGCTCAGTTCGTTCCATTACAATCGACAGAGGTAATGTAACCGCACGGGTGCAAGGAACAAGAGCTACCCCTTACAAAATAATCGTTGGAATCAGTCAATACACGAAAGCAGACAACAAGAGACTGATCGATCTTATCAGGGAAAATCCCTATTATCTGGGAAGCCTGCAAACAGGAGAACTCCCCCCAGAACTTGAACAAGAGTGTATGGATATCGGCATTAAGCTGTTCCCGCAATCATGGAAGGATTTGGGGATGCAATGCAGCTGTCCTGACTGGGCTGTCCCCTGCAAGCACTTGGCTGCGGTCATCTACATGATTGCCAATGAGATCGACAAGGACCCTTTTCTTATCTTTCGCCTCCATGGACTTGATGTACAATCATCGCTTCTGAACTCCGGGAGTACTGTTAAAGAGCAGATACCAACCTTGGATTCTCTTACCCTGATCAATGGGAAGGGTGTTTCTACTGTATTGGGCGAGCTTGATCTCCAGGTAATCCCGGACATGAAACCAGTGCTTGAACGTGTCCTTACCGAGGCCCCTCTCTTTGCCCCTCAATATGACTTCAAGCGAGACTATCTCTCCTATATTTCAAGCCTTGCGAAACAGACCACAAAATTTGTCAATCAGCTGGAGATCCCTCAGCAGATTCCGAGCATCCTCTATGATGAGTGTAAGATCACCTATCAAGGAAAAACAATGCAAGGAGTTCTCAAACAGGGCAAAGGCAAGCTTGCCTTTTCATCACAAGAGATGGATGGATGTCTCTCCTATCTCCAATCCTTTCCCATTGGTTCAACAGAGGAGTACCCGCCTGTCCTTTCACTCCTGCTCTTTGCACACAACTTTGCCCTTCGGCTTCTGCAGACTCATGGCGCCATCCCAAGACTGTTGGATCTTGGTAAAGACCAATACATTCTTCACTGGATTCCTGCCTATTTTAATCCTGAGATCAAGGCTATAACAGACTCCCTCGCAGCCAGGTTGCAGGATAAGGATCTAGTCTTCATTGATTCCAAACCAGCAGACAAGCTCCAACAAATCTTTCTCATGGTGTCATTGTTTGTTCGCTCCTACAGCGACCTATTAGTGGATACTACAAATATCCCAGAAACTGACGAGCATGCATTGTTCTTTGCAGGAGCACCCTATAAAGTCAGGACCCTTGCTCAGAGAGGGAATCCCCTTGCCATCCATCACTGGCTTGGAAGACTTATGCTCACAATCCGCTCTCATCGTCCCGTCCTTTGGATGAAGGAAACAGAAAAGGATACCTTCCAGTGTACCATCCAAGTCAAAGAGGCAGATAAGGAACCGATTGATCTCTCCTTATTTCTTTCAGAAAACACAGAGACGGCTGCAATTCTCCAGGATCTCAGTTATCTGGGAACCTACTTCAATCCCATCCAGAAAGCATTGATGGCACGAGGTAGTACTACCGTTACTGGTGATGAATTTCTCGATGCTTGGTTCAATGCCCTTCCAGCTTTGAAAGCACTTGGGGTCAGTATGATCATCCCAAGAAGCTTGCAAAAGACGCTCTCTCCACGTGTTTCTGTTCGCATGAGTACCTCCAGTGGAGGATCTGCTGAGAGTTTTCTTGCCTTACGGGATCTCTTGGATGTTTCATGGACTATTGTTTTGGGAGAGGATTCAATCGACCCAGAAACGTTGCAATCCATGTTGGATCAAGGTCGAAAGTATGTTGCGTTCAAGGATCAATATGTATTGCTCGATGAAAAGGAGATTGGAAGAATCAACCGCAGACTGGAGAAAGCCATCAAACTCTCCCCACTCGACCTCCTGAAGGCACATTTGTTGGGCACCTATGATGAACAGCCGGTGATGATGGAAAAAGGTGTACAGGAACTATTTGACTCCCTCTTGCAGATTACACCCATAGCAGTACCATCAGAAGTCAATGCTTCATTACGGCCCTATCAGGAGCGAGGGTTTCAGTGGTTGATGCACAACCATGCAATCGGATTGGGGTCACTCTTGGCCGATGACATGGGATTAGGTAAGACAATACAGGTCATAACATTCTTGGTCGCCCTGAAGAACAAGAAGATCATCACACAGAAAAAACCAGTTTTGATTGTTGTTCCAGCCTCTCTGATGACTAACTGGGAACATGAGATATCTCGCTTTGCCCCCTCTCTCTCAACCTTTGTGTATCATGGGCAAAACCGACAGCTTGAGAAGGGAAGTGACTGCATCATTACCACCTATGCTACAGTGAGAAGAGATAGTGAACTCTTACAGAAAACTCGTTTCTCGGTGACCATCCTTGATGAGGCACAGGCAATCAAGAATAGGGACTCAGCCCAAGCAAAGTCTGTCAGCAAGCTGAAGAGCGATCACTCCATCGCCATGACCGGTACACCAGTGGAAAACCGAATGCTTGACTACTGGAGCATCATAGATTGTGTCATGAAGGGTTACCTGGGTAATCAGACAAGCTTCAAGAGCCATTTTGCCATTCCCATTGAGCGGTACCATGATCAGGCTGCCTTGAAGGCATTCCGATCCCTTACAAAACCCTTGATGCTTCGTCGAGTCAAAACTGATACTTCAATCATCAACGACCTACCAGAGAAGCTGGTACTTGAAAAGTACGCAAATCTATCCTTGGAGCAAAAAGTACTATACAAGGGAATTGTAGAGCAGACGGAGAAAACCCTGCAAGGTGCTGATGGAATTGAAAAAAAGGGAGCGGTATTCAAGTTAATGACAGCCCTCAAACAGGTCTGTTGCCACCCTGCCCTTTACTGTGACACCAGTAACAAGGAAACTGGGAATTCCGGGAAAACTACCCTCTTGATGGACCTGCTTGAGTCAATTCATCAGAGAAATGAGAAAGTGTTGATTTTCACCCAATACGCCCAAATGGGGTTCCTGCTTCAAGAGTTGTTGAAAGAATCATTTTCACTGGAAGCTCCCTTCCTGCACGGAGGTTCTACCAGGACACAGCGCGATGCGATGGTGAAGCAATTCCAATCTGATCCTGAATGCTGGCTGATGCTTCTCTCAATTCGAGCAGGCGGTACTGGATTGAATCTTACATCTGCAAGCCATGTGATTCACTATGATCTATGGTGGAATCCAGCAGTGGAGAACCAAGCAACCGACCGTGCGTTCAGGATCGGGCAAGACAAACAGGTAACTGTCCACCGGCTCATTACAGAAGGAACCTTTGAGGAACGCATAAACGATATGCTCACTTCCAAAAAAGATTTGGCTGACAGTGTTGTATCGGCGGGGGAGAATTGGATAACAGAGCTCTCAACTGAACAGCTGAAAGAACTCATAGAACTGAGGGAGAGCCATACAGAGACAGCCCCCCGTTAAGGAAGGGCTGGCTTTGTCTGATGCTCTTTATGTTACGGCTTGAAGATCTTTACCTTCTGTTCCCGCTTGATCCGGTCACGTCCCTCTTGCAGGCTTTCCAGTTCACCGGTAGCCCAGGCTTGGACTACCAAGTTGCCCAATGCTGTAGCTTCCACCGGTCCTGCATACACAGGGAGACCGGTTTCAGTGGCTGCCCATTGGTCGAGAATCTCGTTCTTGCATCCGCCACCAATAATATGCAGGGCTGCAAACTTCTTCCCGATCACTGCCTCCAGATCACTAATTGCTTTCGCATAGGCCTTGGCAAGTCCTCGATAGATGGCAACCATGTACTCGCCATGGTTGGAAGGAGCGGGAAGATCATGCTCCCGGCACCAGGCATCAATCCTGTCAGTCATCAGATTATCGTGACTATTGGGTTTAAGGAACCGGGTATCAGAGGGATCGATGTATCCTTGATAATCCGTACAGCGAAGTGTTTCCTCATCAAGCTCTTTCCACTTGATCTCCTGCCCTTCCCTTTCCCAGTGCCTGACACACTCCTGTTGTATCCACATCCCCATGATATTCTTGAGGAATCGGATACCACCGCTGGCTGCTACCTCATTGGTAAACCCACTCTCCATGGAAGCTTGGTCAGTTCGGGGTTCAGAAAGTTCAACTCCCAGAAGTGACCAGGTACCGCTGGAGATATACAGGGGCGTCCCACCAGCCTCAGCAGGAACGGCAGCAACTGCACTCGCAGTATCATGAGCAGCGCTTGCAATCACCACCACCTCAGAGGAGGCCCCCACTTCGTGGGCAACATCCGTGGTCAAGCTTCCCAATACAGTACCACTGTCAACGATTTCCCCAAACAAGGAACGCTCAAAACCCATATCATCGATTAGGTCCCATGCCCATGTTTTTTGCTTTGGGTCGTACAATTGCGTAGTTGAAGCGTGGGTACGTTCATTCTTCATGATCCCAGTCAACCAATAGGCAAGCAAGTCTGGTACTGACAGGTAATGAGATGCTGCCTTCAAGGCTTCAGGGCGATCACGTTTCATGGCAGCAAGTTGATAGAGGGTATTGAAGGGCTGGAAGGCAATCCCGGTTCTCTCATAGATCCGCATCTTTCCGCCCAACTGCTTCGATACCTGCTCGATCAACCCATCAGTTCTGCTGTCACGGTAGTGATAGCAAAGGGAGACCAAGCCCCCTTTGTCATCAGTAAGCACATAGTCAACGCCCCAGGTGTCAATACCGATGGAGGTGATATCACTTCCATACTTGGCAAAAGCCTTCTTCAGTCCCACCTTGATCTCGGCAAACAGGCTTTGGATGTCCCAATAGAACTCCCCCAGTATCTGGTCGTTTTGGGTGACAAACCGATGTACGACTTCAAACTCGCCGAGGTCCCCGACGAGAACCCGGCCGTTGGAAGCACCTAAGTCGATGGCGATATGCTTTTTCATAATTACTCCTTGATTCGTTTCTTGCAGTTTTCCAAGAGGTAGGCTTCTGCTTCAGCTGACCACAATCCATTGTGCTTATCAACCAGCTTTGCAAGTTCAGCAAACACCTCATTGGTTTTACCCAGTTCAGCAAGGTCGGTCAGTGCTGTGAGGGGGAAGTCAAGATGAGTATACATCATCTTCTTTCCACCAGGGATATTTGGCAGGTTGATCACTGCCTCAGGAACTGCTGAGAGCCCTCCGATATGGGTTACCATTGCTGCAGGGTTGATCAACCCCTTTTCCATCAGGTGCAAGGACTCCCTCATATCATCGGTATTACCACCACTGGTACCCACAATATGGGTGGAAGCGTAGTGCACGTTGTAGAAGTTCATGCTTGCAGTGAAATCTGTTTTGTTTGGACCTGCGAAGAAGTTCAGACAACCATCCTTTGCGAGGATTGCATCGGCCTGCTCCACCAGCATTCTTACAGGAGCCATGACCAGCACATCATCGTAGCCCTTTCCATCAGTGTATTCCATCAAGGTTGCATTCGGGTCACTGTAGTTCTTGGTATTGACATAGATTAACTCAACCCCGTTCTGCTTGGCATCCTCAACGCTGTACAGGTCCTGTGCACGTTTGAGGCGTGCATCATCTATGTCGGTAACGACCAAGCGACCGGGCTTACGATCAGGGTTGTGCACTGCATAGTCAATTGCAGAGAGACCCATGGGGCCGACCCCGGCAAGAATTGCCATATTGCCACCCTCGACGATTCCCATCTTGTGCTCATACGACCCATTAGTCGTGTGGTACATCGCGTGGAAGGTTCCAACGACACAGGAAACAGGTTCAGCAAGACTTCCAAGGAAGAAGGCATCCCCATCATAAGGGAGCAAGCAATCCAGTTCCATTACCTGATGAGGGATCACCACATAGGTTGCGTCCCCTCCGATGTACTGGAACGAATATCCAGGGGCATCAAGGGTACCCTTGTAATTCAAAGCTGGCTGGATAGAGAAACGTGAACCAACCTTGAACTTGTCCTGCCATTTCTTTCCTACCTCAACGATTTCTCCACAGAACTCATGACCCAGCATGATCGGGTTCTTGTCGACGTCATCGGGAACTCTCTTATGGCTTGCACCTTGCTCAGCGGCCTTGTGGTCGCTCATGCAGATACTATTGGTTATCACTTTTGCGAGGATTTCGTCCTCTGCAATCTGGGGAAGCTCAAACTCTTCGAGGCGAAGATCATTCACTCCATACAGACGGATAGCACGTGTTTTCATTTCTATTCTCCTAATTAAGCATGACCTGGCCACCGGTTACGGGAACCGCCTGACCTGTCTCGTAGGTCTGTTCGACTATGTAGAGAAGTGCCTTCATGACGTCCTCTGTGCGACATCCACGATTCATCGGCACCTTCGATTCATAGAACCGTCTTACATCGGCAACACTTTTCGCTCCTGGAACCTTTCCCGCTTCCAGGTACTGCACGAACAACCCTCTCTTAGGGTCCGACCAAAGCGGACCGTCAAGGAAGTTGCCCGGACAGATTGCGTTGACCTTAATGTTATCCTCAACCAGCTCCAGAGCAAAACTCTGTGTAAGTCCGATGGTCCCGAATTTTGCACCTGCATAGGCACCATTCTTATTGGAACCTTCCAATCCGGACTTACTGGAGATGGCAATAATATCAGTAAAATACGAGGCACTGGGAATATTCTGCAATGCCATCAGTCTAGAGGCAAACTTTGTGCAGATAAAGAATCCTGTATAGTCAACGTTGGTAACAAACTGGAAATCCTTCAACTCCATCACCTTCACTGAACCGGCACGAAGAACCCCTGCATTTGATACAAACAGATCCAATCCCCCGGTCTCTTCAGCTACCTGATTCATCATTGCCTCCACACTCTTCTCATCAGTCACATTGACTGTGAGAGGTTTGGAAACAGTGATGCAGGCTTCCCAGTTCAGCTCATCACTGAGCTTTTTTGCCCCATCTGCATTCATATCTGCTATATAGACAAAGGCTCCATTCTCAACAAGGGAGCGAACCATGCCCTCCCCAAAACCTTGGGCACCACCGGTGACCAAGGCTACCTTGTCACGAACCACATCCGCACGGCTGAAAGTGGGAGGAAGGGTAGGTAGCAGGCTCACTCCTTCCGCCCTGAGGGCCTCATCATAGTTGGTCCCGAGCCCGTACTGAAGGTCCATTCCTGCAATTTCTATTACAGAAGGGAAAACCTTTCTCTCTGAAGTGTAGGCATCGAGCAACTTCTTCCACGCCACTGAGGCCTCTTCGATACTCTCAAACTCTTGTGGAGATGGCAGGGAAAGGTCCACCTTCTTGCCAGTGACACGGTGTATAAACAAACCCTTCTGACCATCAAAGGTCAAGCCACGAAGCACTGGGGGAATTTCAAAGTTAATCTGTTCTGTAAACGTAGTCATTGCTTCTCCTTAGAACTGCTGCACGAGGGAATATGGGTCATGGGTATTCATTTTTCTTCCTAGTGCTGCGTAATGTTTCAACTTCTCTTCGAGAGAAGACCCCGACATTGGATTTTCAGAATGGAACAGACCAAGCGTATCATCACAGGAGGCGAGCTTCTCATGCGCTACCAGCGCCCAAGCTGCATCAACGAGATGCCTGGCCGTAGGTTCCAACAACTCAGGACAGTTCATACTCTGCCTGCTGCTGTTGATATCGACCCCACTGATCTCCATCAGGTTTCTCTCCCTGGCAAGCTTCTGCAAACGAAGCATCTGCTCCTTGGTATTGCGAGGAGGCATATAAGTTACCGCAGGGAAGCCAATATCCACCAGCAAGTCCAACAGCTCCTCCAGGAACTCATCCTCAAACTTCTCTGCCTTCTTATCCCCGGTCACACTCTCAGCCACATCACCAAGATAGGCATAGGCTGCAATGGCACCAATGCTGTTGGCAAAGGAGACCACCTCACGTACATCCAAACACTCTTCCTTGGAAGGTTGAATGAAGAACCGAGGCAAGAAGGTACTCTTGTAGACTCCCAAGAGATCATATGCATAGTGGAGGTTGTCCTTGTCCAGCAACCAGTCCTGCACCTTTCCAGCGAGAGTCAGCCCCAAGTCCTTCTTTAGGAAGTGGACCAGCTTCTCCCCTTTTCCAAACATTGAAATACTCTGGTTTGCCATAGCATAGAGAATGTGCCGTTCGGTGACAGAACCTCCCTGTTCAGCTCTACTGAGAGGAAGGACATCCCTTTCAAAATCAAGGTCGAAGCCATACTGCCCTACCAAGGCCTGCAAAGCCTCGACTTGAGCCTTATTCCTCTCGTTACGAATTTTCTGAACCGGCTGGAGAAACTTGGCAACAGTCGAGATGTGTTGCTTGGGAACCCCGTGGACGCACATATAGGCAATTCCGATACTGTCCGGATTGTTGAGCTTTCTATCCCCTAGGGGAGTGTCGAGAAAACTTGTTCTCAGCTCAAATCCTACCGTGCTGGCAATCCCGATATTCTGTGCTGCTTCCAGCATCTCCTGTGCCGCACCAATGCTGTCATGGTCAATACTTCCTACAATACCCAGCCCTGCCTTCCAGGCAGCATAGGCTGCCGCAGAAGGTTCATACGGACTGAATGAATAGGTGGTATGCACATGATTGTTCACCTCTTCAAGCGCTGTTCTCTTGAGAGAGCCGCCTTGAATCAGGGAACCAATCTCACTACTCGAGGTAAGTCGAGTAGCAAGATCTCTATCATTGATGCTTTTTTCAAGCTGTTTCAAATCCATGGGCTTTCCTTATCAGACGCCGAGTCTGCTTGTCCTGAAGAACTCACCGTCGGTGAAATTGCTCTGGGGGACATACTCTGGAATCGGTAAAATCTGTTCGTGGATGGCATCCAGTACCGAGTACGCCTGTGCAAAGTAGTACTCCTCCATTTCTGCTGGCGGTGTGATCCAGTTCTTTGACCCGACCACTATTGTCGGGGCATCGAGATAATCAAAGGCAAGCCTGCTAAGGTTGGAGCTTACGGTGTGCAGATAACTACCACGCTCGGAGCTGTCGGTCACGAAGACAGCTCTACCAGTCTTCCTCACTGATTCGATCAACAACTCATACTTGAGTGGGTTGATCCATCTCAGGTCGATTACCTCTGCCTCAATCCCCTTCTCGGCAAGCTGTTCTGCCGCCTTGGTTGCAGTATAGAGAGCGGGTCCAAGGGCAATAAGCGTTACATCCTTACCTTCCCTTCGGACAACCGGTTCTCCTTCAGGAATTTCGTAGTAGCCCTCAGGAACTCCTTCCTTCACGAACATCTCGCCAATTCCATAGAGTTTCTGGCTCTCAAAGAATACCACAGGGTCAGTACCACGGAGTGCGTAGTTGAGCATGCCTTTCACATCATACGGTGTTGCAGGGTACATTGCCTTCAATCCGGGGACGGAAGCAACCATGCTGGTCCATTCCTGTGAGTGCTGTGCACCATACTTGTTACCAACTGATACACGCAGCACAAGTGGCATCTTCAGGACACCGGCGCTCATAGCCTGCCATTTTGGCATCTGGTTGAATACCTCATCCCCTGCGCAACCAAGGAAGTCACAGTACATCAACTCGACAACTGCTCGTCCACCGGCCATTGCGTAGCCTACTCCACTTCCAACAATTGCTGATTCAGCGATCGGGGAGTTGAAGAACCGGGAAGGAGGAAGCAGTTCGGTAAGACCACGGTAGCAGGCAAATGCGCCACCCCAATCACGATGATCCTCTCCATATGCAATCATCGTCGGGTCAATGGAGAAGCGATGTGCCATTGCCTCAAAGACAGCATCACGATACTGGTACTGCTTTGCAGCAGGCAGTTCCTTGCCGTTCTCGTCGTATGCATAGCGACTTCTGCGGGCAATTTGCTTCACCCTTGCATTGTCTTCCAGCTTCTCGAGGAGTACTGGTTCGCCATCATCCAACTTCTCAACACTGCCATTGGAGAACATGACAGACTCAACGAATTTTTCATCAACCATGGGGCTGAGTACCGGATCAACGGTAATCTCGAGTGTCTTTCTCATTTTCTCTTCAAGCACTGTATCAAACTGATCGAGCTCTTCCTGACTGACAACCTTGTTTTCAATGAGGTAGTTACCATAGGCCACGATTGGATCCTGGTTACGGAAAGCTTCCAGCTCTTCCTTCGTTCTGTAGGTCATGGCATCACTGGGGCTATGACCGCTGTAACGATAGGTGATGGTGTCCATGAACGCTGGGCCCTCTCCCTTGAGGAGGATTTCTTTCTTGCGTGCCGTGGCATCTGCTACAGCAAGAGGGTTGAATCCATCAACACGCTCGGTGTGCATGGAGTATTCGTTGATAGCAGAGGCAACCCTTGCAGCAACCTTGTAGCCCATGGTCTCACCAACAGGCTGACCGCCCATGGCATAGAGGTTGTCAAAACAGTTGAGCATGAAGGGAGGATATCCAGGATTGTCTTCCCAGAGGGTCTTGTACTGGTCCATGGAGGAGAGTACCAAACCTTCATAGACAGGACCACGTGCAAGAGCTCCATCACCAATATTGGCGATAACAATTCCCTTCTTTCGGTTAATCTTCTTATAGAGGGAAGCACCAACTGCAATAGTACAGGAACCTCCAACAATTGCGTTGTTGGGCATACTGCCAAAGGGCTTGAAGAAGGTATGCATTGAACCACCAAGGCCTGCTGAGAATCCAGGCTTCTTGGCATAAATCTCAGCCAAGGCACCGTACAATACAAAGTTCTCTGCTAGGTCACGGACATTCTCTCCAGGAAAGTGTTTCTCTACAATCTTGTAGGTCTCTCCATCCATGAATGATTCCATGATGGCGAGCAGTTCCTTGTCCTCCATCTTATAGATGGCACTCATGCTCTTGGCGAGAATCTCACCATGGCTACGGTGTGAACCAAAGATCTGATCCTCCGGATCGAGTACCATTGCCTGCCCGACAGCAGCACTTTCCTGACCGGATGAGAGGTGGGCTGGTCCGCGGTGGTTGTAGGAGATCCCCTGATACACACCCTCTTTCTTGATGGTGTCCAACATGGTCTCAAATTTTCTAATCAAGAGCATGTCATAATAAGCACGGATCAGTCGTTCCTTTCCATATTGCTTGAGCTCTTTCTTGATGTTGCTCTTGTACTGGTTAACAGGAATCGAGGGTGTTTCAATGGTGAGTGGCTCCCTCAATTTTACTGGATCAAATGGTATCGTTCTGGCCATATCGTTACTCCTTACAGGCTATGGTCGAGTGCAAAGCAAGCATCCTTGATAAGCTCGGATACACTCGGGTGTGGAAATACTATCTCTTTGACATCCTGGACTCTTAGTTCTGCTTCAATAAGAGCTGAAGCGCCCCAGATAATCTCGCTGCTGTAGGGTCCCAGCAGATGAACTCCAAGAATGGCACCGCTTT
Source organism: uncultured Sphaerochaeta sp. (assembly GCF_963677075.1). Lineage (NCBI taxonomy): Bacteria > Pseudomonadati > Spirochaetota > Spirochaetia > Spirochaetales > Sphaerochaetaceae > Sphaerochaeta > uncultured Sphaerochaeta sp. The sequence continues at coordinate 3,194,164 of NZ_OY781873.1, forward strand.
CTTGGTGACAAATCACTTTCACCAAGCCGGAAGCACGCTTACCTTGCTCAGCGAGGAAACGACCGTTTGCGCGCATCTGCACAGTTTGACTCTTCACAGGAATGCCTTTCTCCTTGGCTTCCTTTTCTGTAATGCCACAACCAGCTGCCTCAGGATTCGCATAGACTGCCCAAGGAATTGCGTTGTAGCGCATACGCATCTCTTTTGAACCGAAGATATTGGAGATGGCAACCTCTGCCATGCGGGAGGCGCTATGAGCAAGGAGGGAGCGACCATTCACATCCCCAATCGCCCAGATATTGGCAACATTGGTCTGCAGACGGTCATTTACCACCACCCCTTGCCGGTCTATATCCAATCCAAGCTTCTCCAGTCCCTGGGTGTTCGGCCTACGCCCAACACTCATCAAGATCAGTGCTGCTTCAGTCGACTGTTTATTTCCCTTGGCATCGGTATACAACACCGCTTCCTTGGTAATTTCCTCTACCTTGCAACCAAGGCGGAAGTCAACTTCCTTGAGCTCACGTCTCATCAGCTTGGCGAATTCGCCATCCATCATGGGGAGAATTTCATCCATCATCTCTATGACGGTGACCTTGGTACCGATCATGGAGAAGAACGAGGCAAATTCGATTCCGATAACCCCACCACCGATGACAACCAGGGACTTGGGCACTTCCTCGAGATCCAGGATCTCATTACTGGTGAGCACATGCTCCAATTTTGCTCCCGGGATAGGTGGAACAAAAGCGGAAGAACCGGTAGCGACCATCAGGTAAGAACCATCATAGATGGTATCACCTACTTTCACATGATGAGGGTCAATGAATTCAGCTTCACCAAAAACCGTTTCCACCTTGTTCGATTTCATCAGGAACTCTATACCACTCCTGAGTGTCCCCACCGTATCATTCTTCCAGTTCATTGCATCAGGAAGGCTGAATGTCACCCCAGCAGCCTCAACGCCATGTTTTGCACCATCAAGTGCATGATGATAGAGTTTGGCACTGTTCAGAAGGCTCTTGGTGGGGATACACCCCCAGTTTGTGCAGACTCCTCCAAGGTGCCCTCTCTCTATGAGCAGGACCTTCTTGCCAAGTGCGCCTGCTCTTTCTGCGGCAACATATCCACCAGGACCGCTGCCAACTACAATTAAATCATAGGTACTCATGTATCCTCCCTACAGTGCCAACAAGAGATCAATGGTGGCGATGTTGTCCATCAATGCTTTCAGGAAGCGCGCAGCATCTGCACCATCGACTGCCTGGTGGTCCATTGTCAGCGAGAGTCCAATCTTTTCAATAAAGACGATATCACCATCCTCATCCTCTACCGGCGTCAGGGTTATGCCGCCAACACCAAGGATTGCAACCTCAGGCACGTTGAGCACCGGGGTGAATGCATCAATACCAAAGGCTCCTACATTACTTACCGTAAAGGTTGAACCACTGAGTTCGTCAGGTTGGGCTGTTCCTTCCTTGCATTTATCAATCAGGGCCTTGGTCTCTTCAGAGAGCTGGCGGAGGCTGAGCATGTCACTATTGCGAACCACAGGGACCAGAAGGCCCTTCGGTGTGTCGGTAGCGACACCAAGATGCACATGACTAAAGCGCAACATCTTATCCCCAAGGAAGTGTGCATTGAATGCAGGGAACTCCAGCAAGGTTCTGCTGACTGCAAAGAGGATCAAATCATTGATCGTAACCTTGTTCAAACCGAGCTCACTCTTGGCACTCTTGAATCCTGCTCTCAGACGTTTCAGAGCACGTGCATCAGCCTGGGCATGAAGGGTAAGCTGGCATGTGGAGTGGATGGATTCCATCATCCTCCTGGCAGTTACCTTTCTCACTCCCTTCACAGGTATCTCCTGAATCTCTTCAGAGACTTCTCCCATGCGTGATGGGGTAGCAATCGCAGGTTTCTCCTGTAGGTCTGAAGAGAGGACTCTTCCTCCCATGCCACTACCACGTCCTGGAACCTGGACTCCCTGCTCAAGAGCCTGCTGTCTTGCAACCGGACTGAGAGGCTCTCCAGCCACTGAGGCTACATCACGTTCAATGATGCGACCTTTAGGACCGGTGGGCTGTACAGAGGAGAGAGATACTCCCATGGAGGAAGCCAGATTGCGCGCCCTGGGGCTGGATCCCTGAGCCTTGTCTGCTGTAGCAGGCGGAGTAGCTTTTTCAGGTTGTGTGTCCTCAGCTGGTGCTGCTTCCTGTTTCTCTTCCTTAGGTTCTTCTTTATTGGTTTCTGTCTTGGGAAGCTCGACCTTCTCGCCTTCCTCTCCGACCATGACGATGGGAACCATTACGGGAACATCATCCCCTTCCTCATACAGTATGGCCAGGACTACACCTTCAGCGGTCGATTCAACGTCAATGGTTGACTTATCGGTTTCTGCTGAGCATAGGACATCCCCTACAGCAACCTTGTCCCCTACTTTGACATTCCATTCCACAATAATGCAGGATTCCACTGAGTTTCCCTGTTTGGGCATCACAACTTGTTGTGCCATGTGTTCACTCCTCTACTTTGCAATAAGGACCTCAACACCCTGCTCCTCGAGCTGGGTGATCAGGTCCGCAGGAAAACCACTGTCTGTGACAATGGTATCTATCTCTGTTACCGGCATGATCCGCACAAACCCACGATTCCCCACCTTTGAGGAATCAACGCACAAAACCCGCCGTGTGGCTTGTGCGCACATACGTTGTACCACCTGTGCATTCTCGATCAAGCTGGTGGTAAGTCCATGTTCCATGGTAAATCCATCTGTACCGAAGAAGGTGGTGGATACATGGTAGTTCTCTATCTGGGAAATGGCAGCAGGCCCGACGAGGGCCTCGGCTTCGCTTCGGTACTCACCACCAACCAGCGTGACCTGAAGCTGGGTATTTGCCCGTGCATAGGGCAGTATAAGCGTTGAATTGGTAACCACCCGTACATTTCTTTTCCCGAATATGTGTCTGGGAATCAGGGAACAGGTGGACCCATTGGTAATCATGATAAAGTCATTATCCTTCACCAAGGTGGCAGCAAGTTTTGCAATTAGGTCTTTTTTTGGAGTATTAGTATCATCACGAAAGGCTGCTTGGGGGGCGGAGGCAACCACGACCCGGCCATGGCTTCGTATAACCAGTCCTTTGGAATCCAGATCCCGTAAATCTCCCCTGATGGTAACCGCAGAAACTCCAAGCTCTGCACTGAGCCTGGATACAGGATACTCTTCACCACTTTTCAGAAGCTGGAGTATGTGTTTTTCCCGAGGGGAAAGCCCTATCATATGATACACTCCTACTTTCTTATCACTTTCGTTACGCTTTCGATTCTATTACAGTATCGTTAACTTTTCAAGTGTTTTCGAAAGGGATTCGTCAATCCATATGAAAGACTTCCTCCAAAGGAAGAGAGATTGGAGAGTTGTCTTCGTTCGTGTCCATAATATCAGCCATATAGGCCCACCACTTCTGAACAATGGGATTGGAGCCAAGATCCTGACTCCCCGATTCTCCCTCTGATTTCTGAAAAGCAAAGAGGAGACCACTGTCCCGGTCAAGGAAAATGGTGTAGTCAGAAACCCCACTTTCCTTGAGAAGCGCCTTCAACTCCGGCCAAATCTCATCATGACGTTTCTTGTACTCTTGTTCATATCCTTTCTTCAACTGCATGACGAATGCCTGTCTCATCATATGTGATCTCCTAATTTCTACTCATTTGCTGTAGCCGTAGCTTCCTGTTTGCCTTGTACATATCAAGCAATCGGGGAAGGAGGACCGCAGAGATGAGAAGTAATCCAATGACAATGGTCATCAGGGTTCCACTGAACTTCAACAAGCCCATGCCGAACTTCAAGTAACCGACCAACATGGAGCCAATGAAAACACCATACACACTCCCCTTGCCCCCGGTGATGGCAACACCACCAAGCACGACGAGGGTGATGATTTCCAAATCCCATCCGGTGGCAATGTTTGAGCGGACAGAGAGAATTCGACTAGCCAGCAATATGGAGGTAAGACCACAGAAGAATCCGGTAACGGTAAAGTTGATGATCCTCATGGTCTTTACCTTGATACCGGAGAAACGAGCCGCTTCAGCACTATTCCCGATGGCGTACAATCTTCTTCCATACGTTGTCTTATGCAAGACAAACGCAAAGAGCAATACCAAGACCAAGTAGAGAACGAACTCAAAGGGGATAATGGTACCAGGAATGAATTGCTGACCAAAGAACCCAAAGTTTTCTGGGAATTCAGTACGTGCCTGATCTCCCAATAAACCAATTGCAATCCCCCTGAATACTGACTGTGTCGCAAGGGTGACCGCGATGGCCGGCATTTCGAGGGCGGTGATCATCACCCCGTTGAACAATCCAGCGAGGGTGCCAACAAGCAGGGCAATGAATATCAGGGAAGGAATGGAAGCTCCCGCCTGTGCAGCATTTCCTACCGCATATGCACAAAGAGCAATAATGGAGGCAATCGAGATGTCAATGTCACCACACATGATGATAAAGATCATCGGAAGGGCCATGATTGCCTTCTCACTGAATTGGAACGTTGCATTCATCAGATTGAACCAATCAAGGAAGTACGGGGTTCTGATAGTGAAAAAGACGAACACCAGTACAATAATAATGGAGAGCAGAACTTCCCACTGGGTAAAATATTCAATCAACCGGTTCTTGAGCGACATCTCATCAATAAGCCGGGATTTTGCTACCAAATCTCTTTTTTCAGCCATACCTAGCCTCTCCTCTGTGCAAGCAGCTTCTTCGTCTTTCGCTGGTCGCTGATGGTGTTGAGCGTCAATGCGATGAGAATGATCAAGCCTTGGACGAATGTTTGCCAGAAAACTGACAGGTAGATAACCGGCAACGCATTGGTGACCACACCAAGGAAGAGCGTCCCCAGGACCACCCCGATAATGCCACCGGAGCCACCGGCAAAGTTGACACCACCAAGTACACAGGCTGCTACTGCCTGCATTTCAAACCCAGTTGCCATCTCATTCACTGCAGAAGCATAGCGAGCGGTCCAAAGAGCCCCTGCAAGGCCACAGAGTGTTCCACTGATAAGGAATACTACTACCCTGACCCTACTCTCATTCACTCCTACAAACTTTGCTGCTGTCGGGTTTCCCCCGATTGCATAGACTTCTCGTCCTATGCGGGTATATCTACTGAAGTAATAGAATACAGCAATGACAATAATGGCAATCCAGAGAAGGTTAGAAATTCCGAGGAAACTGTTACGAGGGAAATCTATGTAGGATTTACTCATCTCATGGGCTGTAACCCACGTACCTCCACTGAGGAGAAAGGTAAGCCCGCGATAGATATTCACCGTACCCAATGTGGTGATGATCGGGGGGATTTTTCCGTAGGCAACCAATACACCATTGAAGAGTCCCATTACCATTCCAATACCCATTCCTGCAAGCAAGAGGAGCAAGGGACTGACTGTAGGATTTGCCTCATTGATCATACCGGTAGCCATACCGGTGAAGGCGATAATGGAACCTACCGATAGGTCAATCCCATTTGAGAGGATTACATAGAACTCACCAATGGCGACAATGGAGAGGATAGCCATGTCGTTGAGGATGGTGGAGATGTTCTTCGCAGAAAGAAACTGCGGAGAGCGGACTGAAATCGGCACCAGGAGCACCACCAACAATACGGTAAGGGTTGCCTCCCTACGGGCCAGTGCTTTCTTTACAAAGGAGGAGAAGGATAAGTCAGGCATTGGAGGCCTCCATCTGTACAGTTGCGATTGCATACCGCATTACTGACTCTGCTGTCGCTTCTTCTGCATCAAGAATGGCTGTCTGGTACCCTTCATGCATCACGACGATCCGGTCTGACATTCCCAAGATTTCAGGAAGCTCACTACTGATCAAAATAACGGCAACACCCTTGTCTGCCATATCACAAACGAATTCGTGTACTGCTGCCTTCGTTGCTACATCAATACCCTTTGTAGGTTCATCAAGAATGAGAATCTTCGGATTTGTCCCAATCCACTTGGCAAGGACGACCTTCTGCTGGTTACCCCCACTGAGCGTTTCAGCATCGACATGGTACCCTGCCGATTTTATCTCCATTTGATCACCATGTTCCTGGACATAGCTCTTTTCAATCTTCTTTCTGGTCACCAGGCCTTTCCAGCAGAGATTGGTCAACACCGGTAGGCTGATATTATGGGTCAAGCTCATTTTCAACACCAAACCCTGCCTCTGGCGGTCTTCAGGTACTAGGGCAATTCCTTTCCGCATACTGTCAATGGCACCTTTGGGCATGAAGGGTTTCCCGAGCAAATGCATCGTCCCCTCACTGGCCTTGTCAATTCCAAAAATGGTTCTCACCACCTCGCTGCGACCAGCTCCGACAAGCCCGAAGAGACCGAGTATCTCCCCTTCATGCAAATCAAAGGAGATGTCCTTGAAGGCACCAAGCTGACTGAGGTGCTTAACCTCAAGCACCTTTTTGCCGATCTTTGGTTCATGGTGGGGGTACATCTGGTCTATTGAGCGCCCGATCATCATGTTAATGATCGTATCTTCGTTGCTCTCTGCTACCTTCCCTTCCCCGATATATTGTCCGTCACGGAAAACCGTGTAGTAATCGCAAATTTCAAAAATCTCTTCAAACTTATGGGAGATGAAGAGAATTGCCTTGCCCTCTTCCTTCAAGGAGCGGACTATCCTGAATAGATCATCGACCTCTCGGCCGGTGAGTGCGCTGGTCGGCTCATCCATGATGACCAGATCTGCATCAAGGCTGAGTGCCTTGACAATTTCCACCATGTGGCGCTGTGCAACACTGAGATTCTTGACCAGGGAATCTGGATTGATATCAAGTTGCATCCTCTGGAGCAATGCCTGGGTATTCTCCTGCATGGTTTTCCAGTCGAGTTTTTTTGTTTTCGGATTCCTGAGGTGGTGTCCCATATAGATATTCTCTGTGACACTGAGCTCGGGAAACATGGATGCTTCCTGATGGATGGCTACAATCCCTGCCTGTTGGGCGTCGATTGCATTCTTGAAGGAGATTTCTTTCCCCTCAAAGGTCATTGTTCCACTGGTAGGGATATAGACTCCGGTGAGAATCTTCACCAAGGTGGACTTTCCTGCTCCGTTCTCTCCAATGAGGGCATGCACTTCACCCCTTCGTAGGGAGAGATGTACATCATCCAAGGCTCTGATACCGGGAAACACCTTTGTTACGTGTTGTACTTCCAACAATGCCTGTTGCATTGTTCCTCCTTATGCAAGCAGATGCAAAGGCTCCCGCTTCCGAAGGGAAGCAGGAGCCAGCTGTGATTCGATTAATAGATCTCTGCGAACTTCTCGATGTTGTCCTTGTTGAATACATAAGGAGTACTCATGAAGGCAATACCATTCTCTTCGACCTTGATTGAGCCCATGCGACCAGCAGGAATCTCTTCACCAGTTGCTCCGTCGATGGTACCATCAATCAGTCCATCAAGGATGTAGGTGGAACTGTATCCAAGGTCAATTGGATTCCACAGTGCCATCTGGCGGCAGGTGCCGTCGAGGATGTAGCCCTTCATCTCTGAAGGAAGACCAAGACCGGTGACTTCAACAACGCCACTCTTTCCAGCGTCCTTGACAGCCTGTGCGGTTGCAAGCAGACCAACAGTGGTCGGGCAGATGATAGCCTTCAGGTTAGGATATTTCTGCATCAAGGAGACTGCTTCACGATAGCTCTTATCGGGGGCATCATCACCATAGACAACCTCAACAAGCTTCATGTTGGAATATTCAGCTTCCTTGATTTCTTCTTTCATCCACTCAATCCAGAGGTTCTGGTTGGTAGCCTGAGCAGAAGCGGAAAGGACAGCAACATCACCCTTGTAATCAGTCAGTTCAGCAGCAAGCTGAATCTGCTGGCGTCCAATGAGTTCAGGGTTACTGGGCAGAAGGTCAACAATACGTCCACCTACGTTGATGCCAGAGTCATAACTGATAACCTTGATACCGGCTGCCATGGCTTTCTTGGCTACAGGAATCAATGCATCTGCATCGTTTGCGCTGATGGCAATGCCATCAACTCTCTGTGCGATCAAGGTCTCGATGATCTCAATCTGTCCCTCTGCAGTAGCCTGGGGAGGTGCCATATAGGTCGTCTTGATCCCACCAAGCTCAGCGGCAGCTTCTTCACTACCTTTGAATACTGCATCAAAGAACCCATTTCCCATACTCTTTCCGAGAATGACAATCTCTTTTTCGCCAGCCGGGGCTGCTTCCTTGGTTCCCTGAGCGAACATTGCACCAAGGGCCATGGTCATGATGAGGACAAACAACAATGTTTTCTTCATAACAAAACACTCCTTTTGAGAAATCTTCTCCGGGAAAACCCGGAACCTATCTGTACCTGGCAGAACACCAGGGCAAACAGCAAAACTACTGTCACAACTTCCTTTACTCATAGTGTGACACCGATTTCAAAATCTGCAATAACTGAATAGTCATTTTTTAGCACGATTTTATCATGAAACAGAGATGGAACCCTATTTTCTATACATCGAAAGTCATAAGACAAAACAAAGAAAGCGATTTACGTGAATATCTCTATAAGTATAGATTAAGAAGGAGAACTATTTCTCCTGTTTCCAAACAACACTCCTCCCAGTAACCCTACGAATGTCTGCTGGAAGAGGATTCCCAGTATGACAGGAAGGGCAGCAAGAGGAGGAAAATAGGTGGTAGCAAGCACCAAAGCTGCACTGATATTCCTCATTCCTCCGGTGAACGTCATACTGACAAGGCTGGGGCGATCCACCTTCAGGACATACCTCCCGAGTACATAGACAAGGAGGAACCCTAAGGCAATGACAAAGAGGTTCATCAGGATGAGTGGAACATAGATCCAGGAAAAGGAGAGAGAACCAGAGAGAGCCCCTACATGGATTATTACCACTACAATAAGAAGAAGCTTGGTAACTGGGCTGAGATAGAGTACAACCTCTTTTGCAACCTTGGGCATGGTTTGGGTAACCAACATCCCCACAAGGGATGGAAGGACGATCATCACCAGCAAGCTGGTCATGATCCCTCCTTGGTCAATTGCCACTGTCGTATTGGAGAGCAACCTGATCGTCAGAGGTGTCAGGATGGGAGAAAGCAAGGTATCAAGAATGATGAGTGAAAGAGCAAGGGCTGCGTCTCCCTCATAAATGGTCGACCATATGAATGCAGTGACCGCGATCGGAATCGAAGAGAGCAACACAAAACCAGTGACAATATCTGGCTGGGTGGGAAAAACCACTCGTCCAATGAGTGCAACAAAAACCGGCAGCACTATATGAGCACTGAAGAGCACAAGCAACACAGAGGCCATTCTACGTGCAATCTGGGCAAACTGACGATAGCTTACCCCCAATGCTCCTACAAAGGTAATGAATGCGAAAAAATAGGTTCCAAGAAATCGATAGGAGTCCAATCGGTGCCCAAGTATCAAGCCGAGCACCACACCAATCGGTGTAACAAACGGCATCACCGCATTAAAACGCTTATTTATATCCTGCAGTGATGCCATCTTACCTACTTTGATGCAACTGAAGACCGATATTTCTCCACTTCCCAGTTTCTGATGAAATCAATCATTGCATCATCCATGAAACGGGGTCCTCCAAAACTCTCGGTATATACTGCAATTGATACGGTATCCACAAAGAGTGGCATCGGCTTCTCTCCCAGGGAGAATACCCCTAGGTTCTGTACGCAGACAATCTTTGGACTTACCCCATGTTCGGCCTCATACTGTTTGAAAGCAGAAACCACATCCTGCCCCTCTTCAACCCAGAGTGGCTTGAAACCGGCATAGACAATATGGTCAGGGGTAAAGGAGGAAGCAACTGCTTGGAAATGGTTCTCATCCTGCAGGTAGTGCGCAAATTCCTTGTTCCAAGAGAAAAGAACCGGTTCTTTAGTAAGACCCCCAAGCTCTTTCTTGACTGATTCAACACGGGAAGAGTCTGCCTCCAGAGGAGAAAAATCAGGCTTTCTTACCAACTGGGAGGAAATTTTTCCCATCAAGGAGTTGTAGAGGCTTTCAATCTCCTCCAAACTCTGCCCTCCGGCAAAAATACCATGGTTCTGCAGGAAAATCAGGGAGCTGACGGTCCCTGTTTCCTTCTTCTGCTCGGCCATCCTGGAGCGAACAATATCTGCAAGGATGAATCCAGGCTTCACTAATTCAATCCAGAGCGCTTCAGGAAAAAGTCTGGCAACAGCCTTCTCTCCTTCTTGTGCACAGGTAAGACCATTCACCATGGCAGGGTGAAGGTGGATGACATAGGGAAAGGGGAGCAATGCATGGAGCAAGGCCTCAACAGAAGGCCGTGCTGTCTCTCCTTCAAGGCGACAATCCATCATATCCTTGAGGACTTCATCCTCTCTCTGTTCGTCATCATTGCTGTACTGTTTTCCCCAGATCTTATCCAGCTTTCCCAGATCCATCCGGACAAACCCAGATTCATCAATGGTTCCCAAGGCATGGCCACTAGCCTTTACATAGAGGATATTCCCCTCTTTATAGGAGGTGTTTCCACCTCCCAATAATACGTAAGAAGGGTCCGAGCCATACCGCTTGGAGTGGGCAATCAGGGATGCAAAACTCATGAACGTTCCCCCAATACTTCCCTCTCATAGGTACTTACCAACTCAATGAGTTCACTCTCCAGTGGAGTGTTGGTTCTTCTGCAGTACTCATCCCAGATGGCACCAAAGGGGAGAACACTCTGCTGTTCAAGCAACGCCATGGTTGCATAGCCATTTCCTGACTCTTCATACTCAATGAGTTGATCAATCGGCTCAAGAAGGGCAAAGAGCAAGGCCTTGCGCATTGCCCTGATACCGGTGACCCATGCTCCAATACGGTTGATTGATGCATCGAAGAAATCCAAGCCAATGTGGGAGGACTCCAGCTTCCCGCTTCTCACCAGCTCCTCAGCAACCATCTTGATCTTGTCATTGAACAGAATCACATGATCACTGTCCCAATGCATGGGACGACTGACGTGCAAGAGAATCTCATCATCGAAGAGGAGAATGGCGGAAAGTTTATCTGAGATATCTTCTTCTGTGTGGAAGTGTCCCATATCAATGCAGAGCATCTTATTGTTTCTTGCTGCATAGTTCATATAGAACTCATGCGAGCCAACCACGAAGGCTTCGCTTCCGATGCCAAAGAGCTTGGTCTCCAGAGCATCACGCATAAATTCGCTGGGATACTCGGTCTCAAAAATCTCATCAAGGCTCTCCTTGAGAATGGCACGGTACCCGAACTTGTCAACGGTAAGGTTTTTTGCACCATCGGGAACCCAGGTGTCGAGGATACAGGGGCTCCCCTGTTGCTCTCCAATCCAGGCAGCAATCTTCCTACAGCGTTTTGCGTGCTCAATCCAGAACCTACGGATTCTCTCATCCTTGCTTGCCAATGTATAGCCATCATCAGCCATTGGATGGCTGAAGAAGGTTCCATTGAAGTCCAGAGGGATACCCATCTTCTTGCCCCAATCAAGCCAACCTTGATAGTGCTTCTCCTCAATCTGGTCACGGTCAACAAAGGTGGACCCGAACTCCCCATAGCTGGCATGCAGGTTCAGCCTATGACTTCCACCAACCAGGGAGAATACCTGCTCCAGATCCTGACGCAACTGTTCTACAGTTTTTGCCTTGCCGGGGTAGTTCCCTGTGGTTTGGATTCCACCACCAGCCAGTTCGGCATCGGGACGCTCGAAACCGCCAACATCATCACCCTGCCAACAGTGGACAGAGATGGGAACGTCAGACAATTGATCAAGGACAGAGTCGGTATCGACACCATAGTTCGCATATATTTTCTTGGCTTCTTCATAGTAAGACATGATAGCCCTCCTCATACGAAAGTATTTACTTAATAGTTTGCCACCATTTGCATTTTTTACCTTGACAGAATAATCAAATTCTAGCACGATTTTATCATGTCTAGTTTTACATTGCACGAAACCATGTTCTTCAAGGAAAACAGCCTTCCTGTGAAGGTATTACTCCGTGACCCAGAGATTCCTTTCTCATTGCATGGACATGATTTCTATGAAATCGTGGTGGTAGTATCAGGAAAAGGCATCCACCTCTTGGAACAGGACAAGCGACAGTTGCAGGAAGGCATGGTGTTCTGTATTCGCCCAGGAACCATTCATGGATATGCAGATATCGAGAATCTGGTCCTCTACAATCTACTTATTGGAAAGAAGGCCTTTTCAGTGCTCTATCCCGAGGTCAAGGACGTGGCTGGGTTTCCTGAGACATTCATGCAAGCAGAGGGAGACGTCCCACTGGTTCGGCTCAACTCACACCAACACGCTGAGATTGTTTCCCTGATAAGCGCAGTAAAGGAGGAGTCAGAGCAACAGGACTACAGCAAAGGCTCGACCTCAATGACCTACTCCAAATTGCTCCAATTTCTCATCCTGGTAAGCAGGTTCCACAGTGCTCGACGAGGTTCTGCTTTCCAGAATGATCAGCGCCTCGAGAAAGTCATCATCTATATGGAGCAGAATATCGACCGCAGCATACCCTTGAATGAACTGGTTGAGGTCTCGAACATGAGTGCAAGCACACTCAACCGACAGTTCAAGCTATCAACGGGTTGGTCTCCAGTCGATTTCCATATCCATAGGCGAATCGCCTATGCCTCCAATCTACTCCTGACTACCGACCTGAGCATTGAGAGGATCAGCGAAAAAACAGGGTTCTCAGATGCAAATTACTTCGCACGCCAGTTCAGGAGTCATATGCAGATGAGTCCACGGCAATATAAGCAGCTGTGGACCACCCCCAAGGAAGATTAGACCACTACACCCTTCTTCAAAATGATGTTTGCATATAGTGCGGTCTCTCCAGTAGCAACAATGGCATATGCTTTCTGACTCCGTTCATAGAAGGCGAAGCGCTCAAGACGGGTAAAGCCTTTAAATGCGGGATCACCATTTTTGCAGGTGGCCTCGTAGACATCCCAGATAGGAGTTTGAACTGTGTCCCCAGGGGTTGTGTCCATCAGGAACGCGTTCTCTGCATAGGTATCAAGAGGGAACAGCTGCAAGATTGCTTTCAGCACCTCGTCTGCCCCATGTCCATCCAAGCGGACCACCCGGTCATTCATGGATGCAGCAGGGAAATTTCCATCTCCGATCACGATCTCATCGCCATGGCCCATTTCCATGAGAATCTTCAATAGTTCAGGGCTAAGGATTGAGGGAATTGTTTTCAACATCGTTGACTCCTTAAAAATTTTGGATTGCATTTGCTCGTGCTCTATGCGATACTATCCTTGATGTAAACGATTACATTTGTAATTATATACCTAAGGGGGATACTATGGCAAATACAAATGGAATGCAATCGGTTGGGCCTGAGAAGCGCTATGCTTCTTCCCTTCCCAAGATTGGAATTCGCCCGGTCATCGACGGCAGACAGCGAGGCGTTCGCGAGTCCTTGGAAGATCAGACCATGAACATGGCAAAGGCTGCAGCAAAGCTGATCAGCGAAAACCTGTTCCATGGAACCGGAGAGCCGGTTGAATGTGTTATTGCTGATGGAACCATCGGTCGTGTGAGAGAGAGTGCGGATTGTGCAGAGAAATTTGCCAAGGAAGGAGTAGCCGTCACCCTGACAGTAACTCCCTGCTGGTGTTATGGAACAGAGACCTTTGACATGGATCCCATGACCGTAAAGGGTGTATGGGGTTTCAATGGGACAGAACGCCCAGGTGCAGTATATCTTGCTGCAGTACTTGCCGCTCATACCCAGAAAGGTCTGCCTGCCTTTGGCATCTATGGTCGTGACGTACAAGACAACGATGATACCTCCATCCCTGAGGATGTAGCAGAAAAGCTCCTCCGCTTTGCACGTGCAGGTATTGCTGTAGCAACCATGAGAGGAAAGAGCTATCTCTCCATCGGTGGCATGTCCATGGGTATCGCTGGATCAATCGTCGACCAGGATTTCCTGCAGTCCTACCTGGGAATGCGCAGTGAAGTGGTCGATATGTGCGAGATTGAACGCCGTATCGCTGAAGAGATCTATGATCCTGAAGAATATAAAAAGGCTATTGCATGGGTAAAGGAAAACTGCATCCAGGCTAAAGATGTTGCCAACCCTCCTGAGTACCAGAGAAGTGAGGAGCAGCTTGCCAAGGATTGGGAGTACTGCACCAAGATGACCATGATCGGTCGTGACCTCATGGTTGGCAACAAGAAGCTCGAGAAGCTCGGTTTCAAGGAAGAAGCACTTGGGCATAACGCAATCTGTGCAGGATTCCAGGGCCAGAGACAGTGGACCGACCATTGGCCGAATGGTGACTTCATGGAAACCATGCTTACCACCAGTTTTGATTGGAACGGCATCCGTGAACCGTATATCATGGCAACAGAGAATGACCATCTGAACGGTATCAGCATGCTCTTCTGTAAGTTGCTCACCAACCGTGCTGCAATCTTCAGCGATGTGAGAACCTACTGGAGCCCTGCAGCTATTGAGAGAGTTTCTGGTTGGAAGCCAGAGGGCCTGGCTAAGGAAGGATTCATTCACTTGATCAACAGTGGTGCTACCACGCTTGATGCTGCTGGTCAAATGAAGAACGAGAAAGGCGAAAGCGAGATGAAGCCTTATTGGGAGATTACCGAGGAAGATGTAAAGAAAACCCTCGAGAATACCCGTTTCAGCGTTGCCAACGGTGGTTACTTCCGCGGTGGTGGTTATAGCTCAACCTTCCTCAGTGAAGGCGGTATGCCACTAACCATGGTCAGGATCAATATGGTCAAGGGCGTAGGCCCTGTCCTACAGCTTGCTGAGGGATGGACCTGTGAAGTACCGGAGAATGTCTTCGACGTTATCAACAAACGCACCGACCAGACCTGGCCGACCACTTGGTTCGTACCCAGAACCAATGGCAAGGAAGGTCCCTTCAAGGACGTTTACTCGGTCATGGCAAACTGGGGAGCAAACCACGGAGCACTGAGTTATGGGCACTTTGGTGCTGATATCATCTCACTCTGTGCAATGCTGCGCATCCCGGTATGCATGCATAATGTTGAGGAAGATAAGATCTTCCGTCCCAGTGCATGGTCAATGCTTGGCATGGACAAGGAAGGAGCTGACTATCGCGCCTGCTCCACCTTTGGACCACTGTACGGCAAGTACTAAGCAACAGTTCTTGTATCATTCGCGGGTTGGCTTGGTGCCAACCCGTTTTTTTGATTTTTTTCAGGTATTGTATCCATTTCACCACACCGGTGTTATACTTTCTCGGAGGTTTGTATGAAAACGATACTCTCTGTATGGAAAGAACAAATACTGTTGCAACAGGAACAACCTGATTCTGGTGATGAGAAGCTCCTGAAGCAAGCCCAGATGCAGAGGGAGCTCGAAGAAATCCTCCCAAGGGATGAAGCAACCCTGCTCTCCCTCTATCGCATGGGAGCACGATTCAGCCTACTTGAAGAACCTCACAAGAGAGCAGCCTCCAAGCTATTCATCATTGTACTGGTCAGCCAACTCATCATCTCCCAGATACCGACGCTCCTAGGATATCCCTTTGGCGACAACACCATGCTATTCTATGGCTTGAACCTACCCTTCCTTATGCTCCTGTTTCTTGCTCTGTATCTGGTAAAGGAGAGAAAATATCTTGTCGGGTATCTCTCTTTTCTTGGCATCCTTGCACTCTTGATGAATCTGCAATTCAGCATGACAGGCACTGAAGAAGCACAGACAAAGATCCTGGCACTCATCCATTTGCCCTTACTTCTGGTGGTCAGTCTTGCCCTCCCCACCCAGAAAGGGTCACTACAGGAGAGAATGAGTAGACATATACGCCTTACCGGAGAAGTGCTTCTCCTCACATTCCTGCTAGCTTGTGCCGTGTTTGTGGTTACGATGCTCACATTCGTGCTCTTTGAAGCGGTAGGAGTCAATGTAGAGGATCGTCTCGCCCCATTCGTTGTTACCGGAATCCTAGCCCTGCTTCCCCTATCTGCCCGGTACCTTCTGCAATATAGAAGGAACCAGATAGCCTCCCTCACCCGGCTTCTGGCTACCATTTTCCTCCCGGTAATCACGGTGGTAATGCTCTCCTTCCTGACTGCCTTAATAGTAGGGAGACTTCCTATTACAGAAGACCGAAATCTTTTGTTGGTAATCGACGTGCTGCTTGCCTTGGTTCTGATGATGATCCTCTATGCAACAGATCTTCTGGAGAGCGAACAAACCACACCCTTTTACCGCATAGTGCTCATCACCGCAGCATTGGCAGCCATAGGCATCGATGTATTCGCCCTCATTGCCATAGGGGGGAGGTTCCTTCAATACGGACTAAGCCCCAACCGCTTGGCTGTCCTTGCTGAGAACCTACTCTTGCTTGCAAACCTTGGCTCACTGGCAGTAACACTGCTGAGAAGAAGATCCTTCATTCGGATACAGAGCATATTCATGGTTATCTATGCATTCTGGTTCCTCATTGTTGTCCTGCTTTTTGGTCCAATTTTCGCTTATATCTGATCAGAGGGAGAGAATGGTTTCCCAAACGACCTCATCAACGGGAATGCCCTTCTCTAGATTCTCCTTTCTTGTTTGCTCCCTGAATTGGCCTGGATAACGAACAGGTTTCTCTGCCTCCAAAGGGGTTGAGTTTACCAGGTCTTCAAGGGTTGCCTGGATCTCTTTCTGCAGGTTCTCCTGGTCGGGGAACTTGGAGGTATCAAAGACCAAAAAGATCTGGGAGACTTCCCCTTCCTCCTCCAAGGACCCAATTGATCGGGTAGTCCTTCCACCAGAGAGGGTTGCAGCAATCAAATCAAGGGCAAGAGCCAAGCTGGTTCCCTTCCAGAAACCAATGGGAAGAGATCGCTTGCTTTGTAGGATCGCTTCTGGGTCGGTAGTAAGCTCTCCCTTTTCGTCCCATCCACCTGGGACGGGTAGTTCCCTCTTCTCCCTTACATAGGTTTCCAGCTTGCCATAACTGAAAAGTGACATCGCCATATCAACAAGAAGTGGCCCTTCTTCACTGGGAATGGCAAGTACCAGAGGATTGTTCCCAATCTTGGTATCAGAGCCCCCCCATGGGCTCATCAGTGGCATCGTGTTGGTCCAGAGAAGCGCAATACACCCCTCCTTGGCAGCCATCAATCCATAGGTACCAGGTCTCATCCAATGGTTGGTATGCTTCAAGGCAACGCAACCGATGGTATGCTCTTTTGCCAGTTCAATAGCTCGCTTCATGGAGGCATAGGCATTGAGGTTTCCTACACCACGCTTTCCATCCCATCGCTCAAGAGAAGCGAATGAATCACTCATTTGGGCATGGGCGTGCACATCGACACGCTTTTCATCAATACCCTTGATCAATGAGGCAAATCGATTTGCCCCATGGGTGTATACCCCTTCAAGTGAAGTTTCAGCTATCAGTCGAGCACAGAGCGCAGCATCATGCTTCTCCATCTCCCGGCTCTCAAGCACGCGTTCAAATTGTGCACACATCGTCTCAAATGGAATTCGCATCATAGATTCTCTCCTTCCCATACCAACACCTGGTCTGGATCACGCAAATAGATAACGCACCCCCGCACAGGACGTTGATACATTCTATTTGTTGCTTGCATATAGGTCGCTACCTGGAGACGGTGGACATCTTCATTTCTCCACCTATCAGTCTTGAAATCTATTACGAGGTAGGTATCATTCTGCCTCACCAGCAAATCAATCGAACCTTCAGCCACAACGGTCCGTCCTTCCTGCTCAACGGCACTGAAAAAGCCTACTTCACACTGGGCAGGATAGGGTTTTACCTCTCTCTCATACCACTCACTCTTTATGAACCCGCTACACAAGACAAGAGCATCCTGTTGGAGCACGGTTAACTCCTGTGTTTTCATAACCCTTGTCAGGGAGTCAGGCATAAGAGAAGCGAGTTCCTTCACCTCATTGCCCAGTACCATCTGTTCACAGAGGGCATGGACGAACGTACCAAACCCGGTTACCTGATCCTCGGTATATCCACCAAGAATCTCATCACTAGGATACCGTGGCAATTGGACGCCTTCACCCCCATGGACAAGCGGATGAAGCTTCGTGGTGGCAATACGGATAGGGTGCCCTTTGCAATCTGGTGTGGCTTGATCATACCAGCTCTCAGCAGTTTGTAACCTTTCAAGCACAGCTAAGCTATCCTCTCGCTCCCCACTGTAGAGAAAGTGCTCAGGAATACTCTCTATTGGCCGCACTTTCAAGATACCCTCATCATGTACAGGATTGTCGATATCCAGGGAGAGACTGCCAACCAGCATCTGCAGCAATGTATCAGCTTTCTTGTCAGGATTCAGCCCCCTGTTGTTCTTGGAAAATGCTCCACTAAGTATGAGATGGGTCTCCGCCCTGGTCATGGCAACGTACAACAACCGTTTCAGCTCAGCAATCTCCATGTCCTGTTCTTCACTACCAGCGAAGAGCGTCCCGGCATGACGGACGGTCTCTTGCTTCGTGGCAGAGATATGGTAGGAGGAAGAGAGATAGTGTGGAAGTGGAATATCGAGGAAGGTGCTGAGATAGTCCCCTCCACCTTTTCCCTTGGATGCGGCATTTCCCACGATTACAATGGGAAACTCCAGCCCCTTTGACTTATGGATCGACATAATCTGAAGCCCCGATTCCTGTTCCTTTATTACCTCGAGTTGGTCGATTTTTTCGTTCTGAACCAGATTTCGTCTCAGGAAATCGACAAATTGGCTGATACTCTTGCCCTGTTCTTCCTGAATCTGTGCAAGGCGGTGGAAAAAAGCAAAATGTTCGACATATACCTGATACTGCGGGTGGGAAACCAAGGAGAGGTAGTAACCACTCTCATACCAAAGCATCAGGGCAAGGGTACTCAACGATTCACTGCCTACCGCCTCGCGCAACCGCTGGTAAAAAGCCCCGCAAGAGGCCAACCGCTCAGCGTCATCCTCAGAGAGTAAAGGTAAGAGGGAAAAAAGTGGTTCTTGTATCACATGGGTAATAGCCCAATCGCTCAGGTTACAGAAGGGAGAGCGAAGGACTGTGGCATACGCTTGCTTATCTTCAGGATACAGCGTGAGCTGTAACATGGCATACAGATCGTTCGCTGGAGCTTCCAGCATCAAGGACCGTGCTGCCTGTACCGTATAGGGCACATCAAATCTCCTGAAGGCCTTCTCAAAACTCAGCTGGTTGCTGGTCGTACGAAGCAGGAGTGCAATATCGCTTGCCTTGGGTCTTCTTGGTCCCTCATTTGAGGGTATCAAGAACTCATCACTTTCAAGCATCTGCCTGACCAGTTTTGCAATGGTATATGCCTCAGCTTCAACGGAGGAAGCTTCCTCCTCCTCTTCGTCACCACCACTTTCCTGATAGGGCTTGATCAGAAGCGTACAGCTGCTTTGCACACCAGAGGAAGCATCACGGAACTCCAGCGTTGAGAAGTCTGCCTCGTAGCTCTCCCCCTCATTCTTCATGATGCTGGAAAACATCGTATTGAACAGCTTGATCAAGTCCGGCTCACTACGGTAGTTCCTTCCCAGGGTGATGGTCTCCCCTCCGATGGAAGCCAACTCTCCGCTCAGTTGCTTGAAAACCCGAACATCACTGCCCCTGAATCGATAGATCGACTGCTTTTCATCTCCTACAAAGAATAGCTTATCCTTCTGCAAATCCTCAGGCTGGGGGATGCCATCCCCTTCCCTGTCCAGTCGTTCCGCTAGCAGGTAGAGCATTGCTTTCTGCTGTGCATTATTATCCTGGAATTCATCAATCATGATGTAGCGGAATTTCTTCTTGTAGAAAGAGCGCAAAGCCTTGTCCTCAGCAAGCATCGTCACCGCAAGGGTAGAGACATCGGCAAAGGTAAGAATCCCGCTCGAGCGTTTTTCTCTCTGATACCTGCTTACAAACTCCTGCATGAATTCCATCACTGCATGTAGCTGCTCCTGAGCAAGCATAATACTCAACGCCATACAGAGCTTGCTTCTCAGCTCCCGATATATCGCCACTGTATCCTTAATGGTCTGGATATCATCTGCTTTCCCGTTTCCCGGAGCCCTACGATGGGCAAATTTGGAACACAACAAGGATCGCAGCTCATCCCTGTTCTTACAGGCATCCATCCTGGAGAGCATCGACTGTGCATCGCTCTTGTAGCCTTGTACAGTATTGCCCTTGTCGGTGAAGGAAGCGTAGAGAGTCAACATCTCACGGTACTGGACAAGCAGACGTTCATACTCCCTCTCCACTGCTGCAAGAATACGCTCAGCTCCCCCTACCTCAACAGTATTGGGTAGGCAGTAATAGGTACTTGCCAGTGGGACAAATACCTTGTCTATCAGGGTGTCTGGGGTATAGAGCTCACTGAGCAACTTCGCCCCCGGGCTCTGTGGATACACATCCAGCAATTCAGTAGCTACACGACGGATGGTTCCTAGGTTTTTCTCATCATCAATGACAAAATCCTGAGGCACTCCATAGGCCACAGAATTGCTCCTGACTATCGTTGCACAGAAGCTGTCCAATGTGGCGATGGCCGCTTCACTGAAGGTTTCAAGTTGTTGGGCAATATCTTCATCCTCAAGACAGGTAAGGAGATGCTTATGAATACGTTGATGCATCTCCCTTGCAGCCTTTCGGGTGAACGTCAGGGTCAGGATTTCATCACATCGGGCTTTTCTTTCAAGAACCAGACGAAGGAATCGGTAACTGAGAACCGTGGTCTTGCCTGAGCCGGCTCCGGCAGAGACAACACAGTTGTTCAGGACATTCACAGCCTTCCTCTGGTTGTCATCCAGCCTCGCATTTGTGTGCTTCAGAAACTCTTCGAATCGAATCATAGCGTTGCGTACCTCCTCCGGCACAAGGATCGGTAGGGACAAGGTCCACAATGTTTCTTTGATGGCGTTGCCATCAGATGCCCACCCTGCACGGCATCAAGCAGACTCTCCAGGCGCTGCTGCAGTTGCTCTTCACAAAGCAGTGCAGATGGATCATCCTCCTGGGACCAGAGCGTGTAGTACTTTTCGTCCTTGACGCTGTAGTAGGAAGCGTTGGATACGGAGACATCACGGTCATGGGTCAACAAGAATCGGTAGACGGGTAGCTGAAATGACTCAAGATGCCCCGAAACACGTTTTACCTCCGGTACCCCTTTTTTATAGTCGATGACAGCAAGCTTGGTATCCTCTGGAGGATTAAGGCTGATTACACGGTCGATTCGGCCGTTTATGAGAAGAGGAAATTGCTCTACCTCGTAGGATGCCTCGAATGCAATGGATCTTCCATGGGCGAACAGTGCCGATTCCGCATCAAGAATTGATGCCACCTTCTCCCTATAGCTGGCAATGATCCAGCTCCTCATCGATGGGGAAGGCCCACGCTGCCCATAGTAGGAGACCAGACACTCGTCAAACAGTGCATACAGGCGCTCCTGATACATCTCCCTTTTCTGGGGATCATAATCAGAAATCTCAGAGAAAAACCGCTGGTAGACTGTGTGAAGGAGCATTCCAATTCTCTGGTGGTCTACCGGCTGCACTTCATACTCCTCTGTTTTAAGTCCATAGAGATACCTTGCAAGCCATGCATACGGACAGTGGTCAAACTGGTCTATGCCGGTTGGGGAGAACTGGAATCTTCCCTTATCATCCTTGAGCCTTGCAATAAGGTCTGGCTTGATGGGATGGCGTGCATAGTCGTCAGCACGTTCAGCAAGTACGGTCTTCTTGGCTGCCAGAAACCAATCCCTCTGGCTTGCTGTTGCCTTCACATCAGGAAGAGCTGCATGCTTGTAGAGAAACAGTTCTGCAGCCAATGGATCGGTAATGGCCTGCTGATCAGCTTCATACTGTGTAAGGCGCCCATGCTGCAGGAAATAGGAAGGAACCATCATCTCCCCTTCATAGCGACGCATATGGCAGGAGAGGAAACGCTGTCCATCAGCGAGGGTTGCACAGCGGAAATGGGCTTCGGTGGTATCGACCTCCCTGCGTAGCGCCTTCTCAATCTGTTGAGGCAGAAAATTCAAGGGGCGTTCAACGCACCGCGAACCTTCTTGGTCAAGGGCAAGGATGAAAAGATAGTCAGCATTCAGAACAGATACCTGAGGCCACCCGTAGACGGCGATGCCCTCACTCTTCTGCTGAAATACATATCGCTTGTTCTGTAGGTGAGCAAGTAAAAAGGAAAAGATCCTGGGGTACGAGGTGATTCCGGTCTTCTCCATCGCATCCCTTACCTGAGCCATGGCATCAAGACAGAACGCATAGACATCTTCCCCCGGAGTGCCGACCCACTGGGTTGGAATGAAGTAGGTATCCTGGAAGTGATTGATTTTCCGTCGTAAGTCCTCAATATCCTCAGCCTGGACAATTGCTATGATGCTCTTCTTCAAACCCTCATACCACCTCTGCAAATCCCTGTCTCCCAGCAAGGAACTGTACTGATCCTCTCCATACAGGGAACCATGCATGACTGACTGCCTGACTGCACGCTTGATGAAAATACGATGTTTTTCTCCCTCAGCCCAGGGAATACCAGGATCGAGTAAGAGTGATTTCAAGCTTTCCAGACTGAATTGTTCGTCATATACCTCTTGAATCAGGCTGAGAAACCGCCCACTGCTGTAGGCAAGTACCGATTTCCCTTCCCTTACCGTCAAGGGGATACCATAAAGCATTGCTTCCTCGCGGAGTACATCCATGAGGGTGTCGGTTGCAGTAGTGCCGATTAAAATCTGGTGTGTATCCACTCCTGCATCCAAGAGATCCCTCACCCTTTTGAGCGTTTGCTTGATCTCTACGAGGTGGTTGGGAAACACTTCCAAGAACACTGAAGGATCCTCTTCAGGAGCTTTCCTTAGTTCCATGAAGGATGGCCTTCCCAGCTGTTCGTACAAGCTCTCCGCCTCCGGGTTGGTATCTGCGAAAAGAATGCAATATGACTTTCCAGTGTCCCAGTCATCTGGTATGCTTGGCTTCTCGTACCTGGGTTCGAACAGTTGATGCTCATCCAGGAACTGCTGGTACTGCCCATAGAGCACCAATAGGTCCGTCTGCATGGCAGAGTCGAGGTTACTGAGCACCTCCCCCTGGCATGCTTCCACGAGGGATGGCAATAACTTGGCAAGATATCCTTTCACCCGGTTGTTCATCTCCGGATACGTTGGATTGAGAAAATAGCGAAGCAAACTCCCCGACTCGAGTAGCTGATGGATAAAGAGCTGACGGGTAAGACTGTTTGCCGGGGCCATGGTTTCATGATGAGGCAGAAAATAGCCTCGAAAGGTATCATAGGAGATGGCTCTCTCCGCCAGGATTGCATGATGTTTCCCATGGAGCGCATAGTCTACCAGGTATGATCGAGCTGCAACCTCGGTGGGGAATACACAAATCAATCCCTGGTCAAAAGCCTCGTGCACATAGGAACGTTTCGTTTGTGATAGACTCATACGTTGCAGTATATCATGTTTGTGTGTACGATGAGCGTACGTCATGGAAAAACCAAGAAGAAACTTGATGCAGAAGGATACAAAAATAGAAAGTTCGCCCTTCAGCTTGGCACTGGCCATGGTTCTCAGCCTGCTTTTTTGGCTGATACTGGGCCCTTACTTTGTAACTATGCTTGGGCATTTCAACATCCCCTACCTAAGGGCAAATGCACCCTTCCTTGCCATGGCTTTGGGTATCGTAGTCTCATGGAAGCTGTTGCTTACCACAAGTCCACGATCACTTATCACCGACCACAGTACATTTCGTCTCATCCTCTTTTTCAAGAGTATGGGGGCATATCTTCTGGTGGCAATGCTTTTTCTACTTCTTGGACTCATGGTTGAACCAGAGGCATACAGTACCAGTGACGCTTCCATTCTGGAACATCTGATGTTGCTTCCCTTGGTCCTGGTCCTTACCCCCATCCAGACCAGCAGTGAGGAAGTGGTATTCAGGGTATTCCCCATTCGGGTTGTGCAAGGGGAAAAACTGAGAAGAGGGGCAATGAGAAATGTCCTTGCCTGTGTACTTTCTGCAATCCTGTTCACGGCCCCCCATCTCTCAAACAGGGAACTAGGCAGTGCAGAGAACCCAACGCTCGTCTTGGTATTCTACGCACTCTTCGGTGGTCTGGTTACTGCGCTGAGCATTGCCACTGGAGGATTTGAACCAGCTCTGGCAATCCACGCAGCCAATAACCTCTTTGTTGCCCTTATCTGCAACTACCAGGGGTCCTCCCTTCCCAGCCTTCCACTCCTGACCACCACCAAAGCAATCGGTACTCCCTTGGATCTCCTGCAACTCATCATTGGGTTGTTAATGGTATTCCTCATGGTCAGAAAGGATATCATGGCTCAACTCCACATGCAAAAATGATAAAGTCTGGTTTTCGATAGGAACGGGCCACCGCATTGCGATGGCCCGAATAAATAATACGATT
Organism: uncultured Sphaerochaeta sp.; assembly: GCF_963677075.1. Classification (NCBI taxonomy): domain Bacteria; kingdom Pseudomonadati; phylum Spirochaetota; class Spirochaetia; order Spirochaetales; family Sphaerochaetaceae; genus Sphaerochaeta; species uncultured Sphaerochaeta sp. The sequence continues at coordinate 3,218,656 of NZ_OY781873.1, forward strand.
TAACGTGTCTTACAGTACGCGGAAAGCATCCCGTCCAGCATACTTAGCGGTATCACCAAGGTAATCCTCGATGCGCAGAAGCTGGTTGTACTTGGCAAGACGGTCAGAGCGGCTCATGCTACCGGTCTTGATCTGTCCAGTCTCAAGAGCAACTACGAGGTCAGCAATGAAGTTGTCCTCGGTCTCTCCGGAGCGATGGGAAACGATTGAGGTGTAGCCGTTGCGCTTTGCAAGGTCAATAGCCTCGAAGGTCTCAGTGAGGGTACCGATCTGGTTCACCTTGATCAGGATGGAGTTACCAACACCCTTCTCAAGACCCATCTTCAGTCTCTCAACATTGGTTACAAACAAGTCATCACCAACAAGCTGGACACGGTCGCCGATACGATCGGTGAGCAACTTCCAACCTTCCCAGTCGTCCTCGGCCATGCCGTCTTCGATTGAGATGATCGGGTAGCGGTTTGCCCAGTCTTCCCAGAGGTCAACCATCTGTGCACTGGTGAGCTTGTCACCGGTGGACCATCTGAGGGTATAGGTCTTGGTCTTCTCGTCGTACAGCTCACTGCTGGCCGGGTCAAGAGCAATCATGAAGTCCCCATCACGACCGGTGGTGTAACCAGCAGCCTTGATAGCTTCCATGATAACCTCAAGAGCCTCTTCATTGGACTGCAAGTCGGGAGCGAAACCGCCCTCATCACCAACAGAGGTGTTGTACTTGCGTCCCTTCAGGACTGATTTCAGGTTGTGGAAAACCTCTGCGGTCATGCGAAGTCCCTCGCGGAGGGAAGCAGCACCGATCGGCATTACCATGAACTCCTGGAAGTCAACCTTGTTATCGCTGTGTGCACCACCGTTGAGGATGTTTGCCATCGGAACGGGAAGTGTGCATGCGTGGTAAGCACCAAGATACTTGTACAGCGGCAGACCAAGGTAGTCAGCAGCAGCACGGGCAACAGCCATGGAAACACCAAGGATTGCGTTTGCACCAAGCTTTGCCTTATTTGGAGTACCGTCAAGAGCAATCATAGCGCGGTCGATAGCAACCTGGTCAAGAGAATCCATACCTTCAAGTTCAGGTGCGATGATGTTGTTGACATTGTCTACAGCCTTCAAAACGCCCTTACCAAGATAGCGGCTCTTGTCCCCATCACGCAGCTCTACAGCTTCGTGGACTCCGGTGGAAGCACCAGAAGGAACTGCTGCACGGCCCATGGAACCATCCTCAAGAATGACATCTACTTCAACGGTGGGGTTACCACGTGAGTCAAGGATTTCCCTGGCTTCGATAAATTCAATAATGCTCATGAATATTCTCCTAATTACTGTATTGGAATAACAGTACTAATATTCGTATCTTTTACCGCTAATGTCAAGGCGAACGCACTTGTCGCCCCCCTTCTTAGCGGGCTATCATAGACCTATGGATAATGAACATGTAGCATATCGTTTGCCTGTTTTAAGTAGGGATCTCCTCGATTCCATCATCTTTGCGATGGAAGATCAAGCGAACTATTACTTCCTTGATCTCAAGGATGAGTTTCTCGTGAGAGAGGATGAGATACAATATCTCGATGATATTGATGAAGAAGAGCGAGAGAACCGGTTCATTCCCATACCTGACTGGGAACCATCTGATGGTTTTCATCTCATGGAAATGTTTGCAAACAGGGTAAGGAATCCCCTCTATCGGTCCCGCCTTCTTGCCGCCCTACAGAGCGGGAGGGGGGTCTTCAGAAAGTTCAAGGACACGCTCAGCGAGACACCAATACTGGAGCGAAAATGGTTCAGTTTCCGTGATGAACAACTTAAGCGTGTGGTTGTCTCCTGGTACCGGGAACAGGAGAGCCTTAATCAACTGCTGGAGTTGAGCGATGGAGAGACAGAACTCACCGAAGACATCCTGTTGGAAGACTTCACCTTTGAAACCCTTGAAGGACCGGTAACCGAAGAGATCATGAACATGGTCCAATCATTGGTAACTGAACTTGAGGCAGGCAGTGAAGAAGACCGCATTGCAAGCGTGGTTTTGATGCGTCACCTGGAACTCGACGAACTCGATCATTTCTACTTGGCCAAAGCACAGGATGGGAGTTTGGCAGCATTCCTCTCCTACACCATGCTTGCCGACTATCTCGTGGAAGTACCACTGTTTGGAGTCAAGGCAGAGTACCGTGGACTTGGCCTTTTCCGTCTCCTTTTCGACTCATTCAGCCGTCAGATGGCTCGCTTCCACTACCAGAAGGTTGTAATCACCTTGGCATCTGGGTTCCTGGGAATGGAAAAACTCTTTGCCCCCTATGGTGCTAAGGAAGTTACCAAACAGCTCATTATTGATACAAAGAGTTGGAATACAACCCATCCAAGCTCAGAAGAAGCCTTTCTCTAAGCCTCTGTACCCAGTACAGCACTTTTGTTAGACTGGAGGGTAAGGAGAACTACAATAGATGCGTGTAACCATTTGCGAAGACAAACATGACATGGGCTACCAGGCAGCAAAGCTAGGCATTACCATTATTCAGGATGCAATCGAGAAGAAAGGCCATGCTGTCATATCCGTCGCAACCGGTTTAAGTCAATTCTCCCTCTACGAACATCTTGCAAAAGCAGACATTGACTGGAGCAAGGTAGAGGCATTCGGCTTGGCTGAATATGTAGATCTTCCCGACACCCACTCTTCCAGTTTCCGTTATTACTTGAACAATCGCTTTGTCGAGAAGGTAACTCACCTTGGTGCATTTCACCAGATCAACGGCGATGCAGAGAATTTGGAAGAAGAGGTCAAGAGATTGAACGCTCTCATCAAAAAGAAAAAAGTGGATGTCTCCTTCCTTGGCATTGGGGAAAACGGACATATCGGGTTCAACGACCCCCCTGCCAATTTTGAAACCGACGACCCCTACATTGTGGTGGAGCTTGAGGACCGATGCAGAAGACAACAGGTAAGCGAAGGTTGGTTCCCAAAGATTGATGAGGTTCCCTCAAAAGCAATCACCATGTCTGTAAGGCAGATCCTGAAAGCCAAACATCTTATCTGCTCCGTACCCGACCAAAGAAAAGCACGTGCGGTTGCCATGTGTCTCTATGACCAGATAGGGGTCTACTCCCCTTGTGCTGCGCTCAGGACAAAGAAAGAGTGCACCTTGTTCCTGGACCGCACCGCTTCCATGTTGGTGATGGGCGACCGAAGATAGGCTTCTAGGATGGATGAAGAGGAAAAGGATTGGGGTATTGCCTCTAATATATTAGTATGTTAGACTATTAGTATAACATATATGGAGGCACCACTCATGATGCATATGTCACTTCGCTGGTTCGGCTCAAAGCACGATACCGTTACCCTACAACAGATCCGCCAGATTCCAGGCGTTGAAGGGGTTATCACCACCCTCTACGATATTCCCGCTGGGGAAGTTTGGCCGATCGAAAGAATCCAGGAGCTCAAGAAAGAGGTAGAAGCCGCTGATTTGAAAGTACTCGGCATTGAGAGCGTCAATATTCATGACGCCATCAAGATTGGTGGAGAGGACCGCGACAAGTACATCGCAAACTACATCCAGACCCTTGAGAACCTCGGCAAGGAAGGAATTACCACTGTCTGTTACAACTTCATGCCGGTCTTCGACTGGACCAGGACTGAACTTGCCAAGATGAGAAGTGACGGAAGCACCGTATTGGCATATGACCAGAAAGTGGTTGATGGGATCGACCCACAGTCTTTCCTCGACCAGACGAACAATAGCTCCCAGGGCTTCGAGATGCCGGGCTGGGAACCAGAACGCCTTGCCAAGATCAAGGAACTGATGGAAGCGTACAGGGATGTCTCTGATGACAAACTCTTCGAGAACCTTGTCTACTTCCTTAAAGCAATCCAGCCAACCTGTGAAACGTACGGCATCAAGATGGCTATCCATCCGGATGATCCAGCCTGGCCTGTGTTTGGGCTGCCAAGGATCATTACCAGCAAGGAGAAAATCCTGAAAGTCATGAAGGCTGTTGATGCACCATTCAATGGACTCACCTTCTGTGCAGGATCTTTTGGAACCAATCCAAAGAACGACCTTCCCGGTATTATCCGCTCACTGCCCGGAAGAATCCATTTTGCCCATATCAGGAACCTGCATCATTTTGGAGAGGGAGTGTTTGAGGAAGCTGCCCACCTCTCAAGCGATGGTTCCTTTGATCTCTATGAGATTGTAAAGGCACTTTATGACATCGGCTTCGAAGGGCCAGCTCGACCAGACCATGGAAGAATGATCTGGGGAGAAGTGGCAATGCCCGGCTATGGATTGTATGACCGTGCACTCGGTGCATCCTACATTCTCGGGCTTTACGAGGCTATTCAGAAAAGTGACCAGAGGAAATAGTATGGCACAAATAGTTCGTGTTACTGCATCTGAGGAAATCTATCAGACCCTTCGGGACGAAATTCTCTCCCTGCGCTTCAAGCCGGGAGAGGAGTTGAACCTGCAACAGCTCTCCGTGCAGTTGCAGGTCAGTCGCTCTCCTGTCAGGGATGCACTCATGAGATTGAGCTCTGACAACCTGGTTGATATCTTTCCACAAAAAGGAACCCGAGTCTCACTCATCAATCTAAAGCAGGTTGAAGAGGAACGTTTTTTGCGCAAAAGCCTTGAAGACCATGCAGTCAAGAAATTCATCTACGTGGCACGTGATGATCATTTCAAGGCTATGGAAGCTGCAATTGAAGAACAGGCAGCGCATGCAATAGGTGATGATTTCATCAAATTCCTTGAAGCTGACAACACCTTCCATGCAATCATCTTCCATGCCATTGGTATGCAACGCATCTGGAACATCATCCTCGCCCAAGGCGGAAACCACCATAGGATTCGTCTTCTCTCCTTTTATCAGAAAAATGTCCTTGCAGATATTATTGAGCAACACCGTCTGATGCTGAATGCACTCAAGCACAAACAACTTGATGCCATCCTCAACCTTGAGGATAAACACCTTTCAAAACTATTACAGGAAACTGAATTGATGGTTGGTCGATACCCTGAGTACTTCAAACAGGAGAGGACGTACGCTCCACTTCAGTTCCAACACCAACAAGCCTGGAGGCCTTCATGAAACTAACCAACACAGGAATACAGAACAGAAGCGAATGGGAAGACAAGGGGTATATCCTGCCATCCTATGATCGCGCATCAATGGTACAGAAGACGGAGAAGCAACCTACCTGGGTGCATTTTGGTGCAGGAAACATTTTCCGTATTTTCCCCGCAGCACTCCAACAGAGACTCCTTAGTAAAGGACTTGCAGAGACAGGCATCATCGTAGGGGAAGGCTTTGACTACCAGATCATCGACGAGGTCTATGAGAAACACGACAACATGACCCTGATGGTAACCCTCAAGAGTGATGGATCCATCGCCAAGGAGGTCATTGCCTCTGTCGCTGCTGCCTACAAATGTGACCAGCAATTCGCTAAAGAGTGGGCATTTTTCCAGAAGACGTTCCGCTCCCCTTCCCTTCAGATGGTAAGCTTCACCATCACCGAAAAAGGGTACGCTCTCAAGCGTGGGGATGGATCATTCCACCCAGCAATCGAGAAAGACCTTCTCTCAGGGCCAGAAAAGAATATCATGTTCCTACCAAGGCTTGTTGCACTGATGTATGAGCGCTTTATGGCTGATGGGGGTAAACTTGCCCTTGTAAGCATGGACAACTGTTCACACAACGGAGAAAAGCTCCAGGACGCTGTCATGACCATCGCCCAGGCATGGGAAGAGAAAGGCTTGGTGAAAGAGGGTTTTGTCTCCTATCTCCAAAGTGACGTCTCATTTCCTTGGTCCATGATCGACAAGATCACCCCGCGTCCAGATGCAAAGGTTGAAGCAATGCTCAAGGCCGATGGGTTTGAGGATACCTCACTGGTTATCACAGACAAGAACACTTATACAGCGGCGTTTGTGAATGCAGAGGAACCCCAGTACCTAGTCATAGAGGACGACTTCCCTGCCGGCAGGCCCCAACTTGAGGAAGTCGGTGTTTATTTTACTGACAGGGATACTGTCAATAAGGTTGAAAGAATGAAGGTGACCACCTGCTTGAATCCCCTGCATACAACTCTCGCCATCTATGGCTGCCTGCTTTCACACTCGCTCATCAGTGAAGAGATGAGGGACCCACAGTTGAAGCGGATGGTGGAAATCATCGGGTATGAGGAAGGGATGCCGGTAGTAACCGATCCCGGAATTCTTGACCCGAAGGCATTCATTGATGAAGTGCTCACCGTCAGGTTCCCCAACCCCTTCATGCCAGACACCCCTCAGAGAATTGCAACTGATACCAGTCAGAAACTTGCGATCAGGTTCGGTGAGACGATCAAGTCATACCTTGCCAGTGATCAGCTGGACGTACAAGACTTGAAGCTCATCCCCTTGGTTTTCGCTGGATGGCTACGCTACCTTATGGGACTGGATGATGAACTCAACCCGTTCACACCAAGCCCTGATCCACGTCTTGAAGAGGCACAGGCCTATCTCAAGGATATCAAGATTGGGATGAAGGGTCCTTTCCCCGCATTGGAAGCTCTGCTCAAGGACGAATCCATCTGGGGTGTTAACCTTCAGAAGATTGGTATGGCAGACTTGGTGCTCTCCTACTTTGCTGAGTTGATAGCAGGAAAGGGAGCAATTCGAGCGACGTTGATCAAGTACGTACAATAGGATGGATGCTGATATGCAGCACTCACACACCGGGCGCCTCATTATCGAGGCGCTCTATCTTGTCTTGGGAACAGCAGTGGCAGGAGCAGCAATTGCCTTATTCATAACCCCTGCAAGAATTGCCAGTGGAGGGGTAAACGGCATTGCAACCATCCTCTACCATGTAACCGGTTTTGATACAGGATTGGTCATGCTCCTGATCAGTCTTCCCCTCTTTTTCATAGGGCTGAGAATCTTTGGCCGTCTCTATGGAGCAAAGAGCCTGGCAGGAACGATACTGCTTAGTCTTTGGGTCAGCCTCATGGGACAACTCACCAATTATGACGGGGTATTACCCTACGTGGATAGGATGGATACGCTCCTCTCAGCTATCTTCGGAGGAGTCCTGATTGGGGGTGGCATTGGGATAGTAATGCGCTCTGGTGCGAACACGGGCGGTACAGATATCCTCGCCCAGATCATCAGCCGCTACACTCCGCTTGCACTGGGAACAGCGCTCTTCCTCTGTGATGGGCTTATCATCCCAAATTCCCGCTAAATTATAACTATAATACCAATATTTCTTTGGAATATTAGAAGATATATCATGCCAAGACATTGACTTTTGCTCAAAACATAGCTACAATAAAAGCTATGAAAAAAGCAGGGAACACAGCCAAGATTGTTGAGGTTTTCAACAAGAATGCAGGTGTCACATACGTCTATGAGGATACCGCCTACTGGGATAGTGAGAAGAAACAAGGGCGGCACCGCCGCAAGTGTATCGGCAAGAGGGGACCTGAGGGCGAGATCATCTACAACGAGTATTACCTTTCCCGTCAGGAAGCATCCCGGGTCCAGGAACATCCGCTTCCTGTTGTTTCCAGGACGACGCTCCTTGGCCAGGATCTCATCCTTGACCCCATCATTGCCCGTACTGGGCTGGGGAAGGTTCTCACCAAGGTGCTGGGACCACAGGATGCTGCGTATGTCCTGGGACTTGCAAAATACTCGGTGTGCACCGGGAAGCCTCTCAGTTATGCAGAGTCCTGGCTTGATGAGAGAGGCTTTGACGGGTCCCAGCTTTGCTCCCAGAGAATAACAGAACTGCTGAGGAGGCTCGACAAGGATGCCCAGAACACCTTTTTCTCTTCGTGGATAGAGCAGAACAGGGAGAAGAAGAACCTGCTGTTCGATATCAGCAGCATCTCCAGCCATGCGAAGGACAACCCGTATGTCGAGTGGGGCTACAACCGTGACAAGGAGAAGAAGCCCCAGATCAATATAGGCCTGCTCAGCTCGTATGCCACCCATCTCCCCCTATGGTTCTCAGAGCTGCCGGGAAGCATGAATGACTCGATTGTCCTGCAGCAGGTGCTCGAGCAGCTGAAGAAGCTGGAGGTCCCCTCCTCGGTGATCATAGGGGACAGGGCATTCTGCTCTGTCGACAACATCGCACAACTTACTGACCACGGCCACAAGTTCCTCATCCCTGTTCCCTCAAACGTCACATGGGCACGGGAACTCATCGAGAAGCACCGCCATGCGATCCAGCGGCCTAGCACCCTCATCCCGACCGATGACAAGGATGCCATCATCTATGGCCTGAAGACCATCAGGAAGACCGAACAAGGAAGGATGTGGGCCCACATATACTTCGATGCAGCGAGAAAGGAGCGGGACGTCGCCCGTCTCATGAGAAAGCTGCAGCAATGCATGGTTGAGCTTGAATTGCAGCAACCCATCAAGAACAACCAGTCGTACTACGACCGGTACTTCGAGGTGAAAGAGACCCCGAAAAGGGGAAGGAAGGTGCTTCTCAAGGATGAAGAGGTCCAGTCGTTCATCGACGGGCAGAGTGGGTACTGGGTCCTGTACACCAATGCCGAGAAGGATCCAGCTGAAGCATTGTATGCATACCGGCAGAGAAATGACATCGAACTGCTGTTCGACGACATGAAGAACATCATCGACTGCAACAGACTGAGAGTCCACACCGAGCAGGTGATGAAAGGCAGGCTTTTCATCAATTTCGTTACACTGATCATCCTGACCGCCCTGAAGGAACGAATCAAGCAGATCCCTGCGAAACAGCGGAAATACTGGAACCACCGTGAGATCCTGGACAAGGTGAATACTTACTCGAAGATTCACTACCGGGGGAAATACAAGGATGTGTATACCATCCCCACGAAGGCTCAGCGGCTCATCTTCGATCTATTCAGTGTTGAGTATCCATGGAAAGGCAAGCTGATGAATGTAGGGGATGAAGATCCGTTCGAGACTGATTCTCCGCTCTCATAGTTACAAAACTTCGGGAATTTGGGTTATCATTATTGTTGTCTTTGGCTTGGAGCGTGCTCTCTTTGCAATCATCACACTCTACATCTCAGGACAGATGGTGAATTTCATGGTGATGAACCTTGGGACCAAGTACGCAAAAACCGCCTATATCGTCAGTGATCGGCACGAGGCAATAGGAAAGCGTATCATCACAGAGTTGAGACATGGAGGAACCCTGATCAACGGTGTTGGGGTCTTTACGCAGAAGGAGAGGAAGCTCCTCCTGGCTGTGGTTCACAACCAACAGATCAACCACCTGACACAGATTGTACACGAAGAGGACCCAAAGGCATTCATGTTCGTACATGAGACCTACCAGGCACTGGGTGAGGGGTTTGTTCCGATGAGACGTATCATCAAATCAGAAAAACAACGGAGCAAGCAGGACCGTCCAAAGGGCTGAGAAAGATAGCGAGATACTACTCATGGCACCCTGTACACCGCCAATCTCCAAGGCCTTGCTTGTACCAAGCGCATGGGAGCAGGCACCTATACCGACACCATGAGCAACGGCATCCTTGATCCCAAAGAGCTTTGCAAGCACTGGAGCGAGTAGATTCCCGGCAACACCGCTGATAAGGGTGGAAGCAATGGTCAATGGGGGAAGGCCACCAAACTGTTCGGTCAAGGCAATGGCTATGGGGGTGGTTACCGATTTGGAGAGCAGACTGGCCAGAATTGTCCTATCCAAACCAAGCAGATTGCATGTCACTACCACAGAAGAAAGAGCAGCCAAGGCTCCAGCCAACGTGCCCATAACTATCGGAAAAAAGGCCTGCCTCAGCACATCTCTCTGTCGGTAGATTGAAAGAGCAAGCACTGCGGTGACTGGGGTAAGGAACATATAGATGACTGAAGAACCTTCTTCATAGGCATCCAGAGGGATATCAAAAATGAGTAGCACAGCGATGATGATCAGCATGGCAATCACCAAGGGGTTTGCCAAAGGGTTTTTCAGTTTCTTGTTGATGAAAACCCCTGCCTGAAAGGCAAAGACCGAGAGGGAAATCCCAAACAATGGAGAGCTAAGAATCTCAAGCATGTTTTCTCTCCCTTAATCTTTTCTGTACAAATTGTACCAGGACCACGGTCCAGCTACTCGCTGCAAAACAAGCAAACAGTGAAACCAGGTTCACCACAAGCAACTGCCACCATATACTTTGGACTAATGAGGAGTACCTCAGTATTCCTACCACAGGGGGAATGAAAAAGAACGTCATGTTCTTGAGCATGAAGTCTGCACTCTCGCCAATGTGGTGCTCTTTGAGTAACCCACTGGATAGCAACACAAGAATCAGCAACATGCTGATCACACTTGAGGGAAGGGTGAACGGAAGCACCAAGGAAATGACATCCCCCACCAGACAGAGACCAAAAATAAGTGCAAGCTGTATCAAGTATTTCATGGATGCCATACCATACCCTATTGGAAGGTATTCTGGGAAGAGGTACCATAGAGAGAAGGAGGCTTTCCATGAATACAATCACTGACCATATCCTCTCACGTAGAAGCGTGCGAAGTTTTTCCGATGAACAGATCAGAGATGAGGACCTCGATCTCATTCTCAAAGCAGCAACTCTTGCCCCCAATGGCATGAATCAGGAACCTTGGCACTTCACTGCAATCCAGGACCCAAAGACCTTGCGCAAGCTCGATGAAAAGGTGGCAGGTCCAGGTGAATCATTTTTTTACCACGCACCAACCCTGATTCTTGTCTCCATTGAGATCGGGAATACCTTTGAGAAGGAAGACACCGCCTGTGCAATGACCAACATGATGCAGGCCGCTCATGCCCTGGGATTGGGCTCAGTGTGGTGCAATCGGATCAACCATAATCCCGAGCTCGGTGTACAACTCTCGTCATACGGCGTACCCGAGGGATACAAGGTAACCGGAACCCTTGCTGTAGGATATCCCAAGGGTGACTATCCTTCACCAAGAGTACCTAAACAGGGTACCATTACCTATATTCGTTCGTAACCTACACGCAATAGCGTGGTTACAACTCTAGAGGCAGGGAGAAGGCAAATTACCTTCTCCTTGCTGTATTAGGCAAATTTGGGGAGGGAATCATGGGAAGGCGTACAAACAAGGCGAAAAAAAGAGGGAAGAGAATTCTGACCCTCCTCGTTGTACTGGTAGTTCTCTGGGTGTTGACCATTATACTTGCACCAAACGAACAGGAATATGTACAGACCTCGACTTCTGGGATTCCTGACTTGGAGATACCAGCTTACTCCCCAACCGATATAGTGGTCACTCATCCGGGATACACCCTTCTCTACGATGAAGAGCATGAACAAGCTCGTTGGGTAGCATATGAGCTTACCCGGAGTGAACTGTACGGTATGTACGAGCGTGGAGATGATTTCAGAAGTGATCCTTCCGTTCCCAGCGAATCTGCATCATTGGATGACTATCGGGGAAGTGGATATGACCGAGGGCACCTGATTCCTGCAGCGGACCTCTCATGGTCAGAAGAGGCAATGAGTGGTTCTTTCTATCTCAGCAATATGAGTCCACAGGAAGGACAGTTCAACCGGGGGATATGGAGCAAGCTGGAGGCAACAGTTCGGAATTTTGCCGATACAGAAGGGAGCATATATGTCGTCACTGGTCCTGTCCTGACTGACGGCCCTTATGACACCATTGGAGACAATGAAGTCTCCATACCAAACCAGTACTACAAGGTTATCCTGGACTATCGGGAGCCAGAGCTCAAGTCCATCGCCTTCCTGCTCCCCAATGAGGGATCGAAAAAAGATCTTGAGGATTTCGCCACCAGTATCGATGAAATAGAAACCATTACCGGCATAGATTTCTTCCACCGCCTACCAGATCCTCAGGAGAAAGAACTTGAGGCTGACTATGATGTCAGAGCTTGGGATTTCAATACATTCCAGGTGAGTAAAGCAGACCGAGAAGCCTTCAATGCAGATCCTACCAATGAGGTCAAGCAACCCCAGAAAGCCACTGGCTGGTACGCAGTTGCCAAGAGTACCCTGAACACCGTCCTGTATCTAATTAAGAGCCAGAGCCTGAACCTGATCGAGATTTTCATTCCAAAATCCACGCTCAAGGAAGTGGTACCGTTCCTGTACTAATCGAATGGAAAAGTGAAGCAAAAGCACTCTCTTCGCGAAAAAAGACTGGAGGCATCCCAAGGGGGGCATCTACACAGCAACTCCCCCCTTGGAAACGTTCCTTGGTGAAGAGGTGGACCCACCTCCCAGAGGGGAGTACCAGCTTCCTGCTATCCTCTCCCTCTTTCAATACCGGAGCAACCAACAGATCCCTGCCAAGAAGATAAGAATCCTTGTTGTTAAAGAAGGCTTCCTCTGGATAGTGTAGGAAAAGAGGCCGCATAACAGGAATACCCTGTTCAGTATTCTCCCTCACGACCTCCTTGAGATAGGGTTTCAACGCAACATGAAGCCTGGTCATCCGCGCAAAGAACTGGATGGTTTCCTCGTCGGAGTCAAACTGCCAGTTTTCCGCTGGTCGATTACCTTCATGGGTTCTCATCAGTGGGGTAAAGGCAGCAAACTCACACCACCTAAGCAGCAACTCCTTGCTCCGTTTCATCCCATAGAGTGTGGTATACCCACCAATATCACTATGATGCAATCCCATTCCACTCATGGATAGGGATAGCGCTGCACACAAAGCTGAGGGAAGACCATCATCCTCACTCCAGTCCACATTCTGGTCACCCGCCCACATCATGGGACAGGATAATAAGCTCAGGGCAGAACCAGAACGCATGAAATAGAGAATCTCATTGCTTTTCCCTGCCTTGGCAATTGCTTGCTTATTCACCTGTGCCCAGTACCCTGGCCAAGGATTATGCTCCAGGAGTGCCGACCGTCCATTGTGAAGCATGATACCATGGGGGAGATACTCTCCAAAGTCAGCCATCCAACCACGCAAGCCAAGACTGATCATCTCGTCTTGTATGACCTTCTCATACCACTGGACTGCTTCAGGGTTGGTGAAATCAACAACTCCAGCATCGAACTCACCGAAATCCACCAAGTAGGGTTCTCCCAGTCTGTTTCTGCCAAGATACCCTTTCCCTGCAGCTTCTGTGAACAACGGGTAGTCCTTGAGTACATATGGGTTGATGTAACCAAGTACTCCTATCCCCCGTTGTTTCAATGAATCGATCACAGCGTCCAAACCAGGGTAGAGTTCCTTGTCCCACTGCCAGTTCCAGCAAAGGCGCTTTCCGAAACTTGTATATTTCTCTCCTTGCCAATCCTGGATCCAGATACCATTTATCGGTGTGGAGAAAGCCTCCATTGACGACAGCTTATCCAGGAGTACCTTCGTCCCTCCCTGAATTCCCAATATAATGCCATCATAGACCCAGTCAGGGAGCAAGGGCTGGCGACCCAATAGGGATGAGATATCCTGAACAACTTCCAATAGCGATGGTTTTACCGAGATTACCAGGGAAGAGGGAACCTCCCAGAACAACAACCGATGAACATGATCTTGGGAGAAATCGTAATCAGCATAGCCGTCGGTGTTTGCGTGAAGGAAATACCCCCTGCTTGAGACAAAGGTAGTCTGGGGATAGAACGTGGTGTAGAAATCACCCCCTGCCCTATCTCTCTCATCAGCAATCTGGGTGATGTGCGTATGCTTGTTTCTTCCAACTCCCTGCTCTTGGGTCCATAGTGGATAGTTTCGTCCACGGAGATCAAAATATGAGAACTGTTCACCACATCCCCAGATGTGCTCCCTCTCTTCTGCAAAGAGGTGCATGATCAGGCGACTATCCAGTTCACTGAGCTCACAAGTCAGGTGATACAATCCCCCGGAAAAATGGAGGATACACACACCCCTGCCTCAATATAGGCTTCACTGATGGTACAGGCATCCAATACCAGTGTTTCCTCGACATTCTCCTCGATGAAGTAGTTGCCTCGGTACATGTCAATCTTTGCGTTGTTTCTTTGGAGCATCAAGACAGGATGCTCTGCCGTATGTTCAAGGATTTTCATCTGGTTGAAGAAAACCGAGAGGATTCCATCCTGATTTGTATGACTGAACATGCCTACCCTTTCACTCCACCTGTAGTCAATCCACCAATGATCTTGTCATGCAGGAACACATACCCAAGGATGCTGGGAATGATCGTGATAATGACCGCTGCATACATGCTGCTGTAATCGGTAATGAACTGGCTGGAGAAAAACTTGATCCCGAGCTGTATGGTCCTCGACTCTATGGAACTGGTCAGCAGCATCGCCATAACGAATTCATTCCATGAGTAGATGAACCAGAATGTTGCTGCCGTTACAATCCCAGAACGGGAGAGAGGAAGGATAATCATGGAGAAACGCTTGAAGAAGCCGCACCCGTCCATGATGGCAGCCTCCTCCAACTCCTTGGGGATGGATTTCATGAATGCCGTCACCAAGAATATGGAAACAGGAATATTCACTGCAGTATATACAAGTATCAAGGCAAGTAGGGTGTTGTAGAGACCGCTACGGCTGATCATGGAGAAATAGGGAACCATGAAAGAAATCACCGGTACCAAGACTCCGGCGGTGAGAATGGTATAGATGATGTCCCTTCCCTTGAAATGTTCCCTGGAGAGGATGAATGCTCCCATGCTGGTTACCAGGCTGTTCAGCACCACGGTAACGACTGCTACAACCACTGAATTGAGCAGTAAGCGAGGAAGACTTGCCATGGATAATGCGTTGGCGTAGTTGACCCATTGGAACTTCTGTGGCCATCCAAACGGATTGGTTTGCAGTTCAAGATTGGTTCTCAGTGAGCTGATCAGCAGCCAGAGCAAGGGAAGCAATGCCAAAGCGAGCAAGCTAATCAGGAGAATCCATTTGAGGGTGTTGCCGAAGATTGATGCAGGGGTATGTTTCATCTGGATATATGCTCCTATTGTGCCATTTCACTCATAGGGTCCGAGGAACCAAAGAGTTTCCGTAGTAAGGTAATGACCAATGTTCCCATGATGATGAGGAACACCCCGCTGGTCGAGGCCTCACTATAGCGCAAGGCATCCATTTTCAGGTACAGGTCGATGCCCATGGTGGTGGTTGCATACGCTGGTCCCCCACCGGTCATCAGGAAGGTCGCTTCAAAGTGACGCATCCCATACGCCATGGCGAGGGTCATGGTGGTGATCAGGGTACCACGGATCATGGGCAGGGTGATATTGATCTCCTGGGCCAAGGTACTCGCTCCATCGATCTCTGCTGCTTCATAGAGCGATCTGGGGATATTCATCGCTGAAGCCAACAGGACGATCATGAAGTAACCGATATAGATGACTGTCTGGAAGATCACGGAGAACTGGGCAGTATCAGGATTTCCCAACCAGTTATACTTTTCCATCCCAAAAAGGCTGGCAAGAATTGCATTCAAGGGTCCATCGACGTTGTAGATAGCAACCCAGACCATTGCCAAGGCAACGGTAGAGATAACATTAGGAAGGTAGTAGATAGTTCTCAGCCCTCTCCAACCAAATGGCTTACGTACCAGAATCATGGCGACCAAACATGAAAGAGGAACCTGGATCAAGCCTTGTGAGAGAGCCCAGACGATATTGTTTCCTAGTGCTTTCTGAAAGGTAGGGTCCGCTATCAACTTGGTATAATTCTTTACTCCATTGAACTCCATCGACCCGATACCCCGCCAACTGGTGAAGCTGGTAAAGACCGTAAAGAAGAAGGGATAAATAAAGAAGAAAAAGAAAAGTAGCGAAACGGGAAGCAAAAAGAGTATTCTTGCACTCCAAATCCATCGGTTTCGTGTACCAACTGCTTGCATCATGCTCGTCATTTTTCCTTAAAAATCCGTATTTGCACAGTGTTGATAAATCCCCATTGAAACAGGGGAAAGCAAAGACATATACTGTGGCTGTAATTTGTGAAGACAGCTGGCTGGATAGTTGCGATGTGGTAGTCCCTATCTGGCCTCTGTCTTCTTGCAAAGGACTACCACATGAAGAAAATCAGATCGAAATCCAGGAGGAAGACCCCCTGGTCCGATATGCCTGAAGCCCACAGCGCTTCAAGCATTTATCGATGAGAGCAATCAGGACAATTATCACAGGAAGCATCCCGCCATCTCTGATACCGGCGAGGTTGAGCTACTCAACTCGCTGGAGGTACAGGAATGCAGGCACTGCAGAAGCCCCGCCATCCAGAGATTTGGGTTTACCCCCAACGGGGTTCGCAGGTTCAAGTGCAAGGATTGCGGGCGGACTTTCAATGCCTTGACCAACACAATCTTCGATTCCCATAAGCTACCGCTTACCGAATGGCTCGACTTCTTGCTCTCCATATTTGGGTACGACAGCTTCAGCCTGACATCAAAGAGCAACTGAAATGCCTATACAACTACAAGATACTGGATGGAAAAGGACTTCCTGGTATTGAGGGAATACCAAGGTACTCTGGTACTGTCAGGTGAGATTGAGCTTGATGAGACCTTCTACAAGGTTCGGAATTCCGACATAAAGAGAAGGGACGATGGCAAAGAGTACCGGGGATTGTCCCGCAACCAGATTTGTATCGGCATTGCCTGCGACCAAAGCAGCGTCATCTGCTTTGTGGAAGGAGAGGGAAAACAACCACGCAGGGAACACTGGACACATTTGCCTCTCACATCAAGCCGGAATCTACCATGAGACATGACAGGGAACAAGCACACGGCCCTTTGGTAGAAGCTCTTAGGCTCAGGAGCATCGTGTATGATTCGAGACAGATCAAGCAGTTGCCTGATTCCGAGAATCCGCTGAACAGGATCAATCAATACTGCAGGATGCTGAAACTCTTCCTTGCCTCCCACTCAGGATTCATCAGGGATGACCTACAGGACTATCTGAACCTATTCTGCTTTGTCATGAACCACCCCAAGGACAAGCACGAGAAGGTAGAAAAGTTCAAGAACATGGCAGTGGACTGCCGTATTTTGCATAGATACAGGGGGTAAAACCGCAATTCATGCACTATATCGCGGATTCCTATCAACACTGTGCAAGTAACGTTTTTTCCTTAATTGTCTTTTCCATGTTGCTGGCTACTGGTATAGTGATGCTACTATTTGCGAGGTAATACTATGAAAACATCCCAGTTTCACGTTCCGTTGGACCTTGTAAGAAACAATCCAAATGAGAAAATTCATTCAATAGAGTCTTCCCGATTCAAGGAATACGGTCGGATTCTCCATGACTTTGATGCTACCGAGTTGGTTTCACTAGCAGATCGTGTGACCACTATTCCAGAACAAGACACCACATATGAGACATACCTTCCAGCATTGGAAGAAACCTCTCTCATGGAGAAGCTCAAACTCTATTATGGTGGCCAGGACATCCAGATCGGGTACTGTAATGGAAAGAACCAGCGTATAAACGGAATGGAGTATCACAAGAGTCCAGAATTGTTCATTGCAGTAACTGACTGCCTACAGTTTCTCACCCCCTTCTCTGCAATGCAGGATTATGATTCAGTCGATACTACAAAGGCAGAACTCTTCTATTTCCCCAAGGGATCGGTGACCATTGTTGATGCCAATGTTCTCCACTTTGCCCCCTGTGCCGTGTCAAATGATGGATTCAAATCCATCATTGTGCTTCCCAGAGGAACCAATGAACCACTTGAAGAGAAGATGAAGGCAGTGCTCAAGCGATCAAACGATCCTGAATCAAGACTGCTCATCAACAACAACAAGTGGCTTATTGCCCATCCAGAACGAGAGAAACTCATCAGACAAGGGGTTCATGCTGGGCTGAGAGGCCCGAACCGCAGGGTTATTCCTGTATCATGATGAAGACCGGCCTCCTCAAGCCGGTCTCCTGTATCGATTGTTTGAAAAGAAGACCGCAAACGCGGCCTTCTTCTGAACACTACTTGGAAATGAGCATGGTCTTGGGGTCGAGACTTACGCCCATAGGCTTCTCGTATTCCCCCTCGTGGGCCTTCACGGCCGTCATTACCACTTTGTCTCGTTCCTCATTGTAAATAAGGCCAATAAGGACATCAATCAAATCGATATATTTGTGCATGGTGTTTGGGACACCATATTTGTCATACATAACATCAGAGCGAACAGGAGATACACTGAACCATACCTCCAGATTCATATTCTGTGCAAACTGCTTGATCTTACGAACATCATCCTCAGTTGCAACGGTTAGCTTGTATCCGTCGAAGAGAATGGCGTCTGCCTTGAAACTCCCATGGTTGATCAAGGTTTCCAGACTGGAAAGCACCTTATCAATGGTGACATTCTCCTGGCTGAAATTCATGACCACACGGTTACTGAGAATATTGTTGTACACGGTCGCTGCATCATCAAGGGTACGGCCATCAGAGACTTCCCTGAATACTTCCTTATACCAGTTGATGACATGTTCTACATTTCCAGAGAACGAGACATGAATGACATGCTCCCCTCTCAGTAGCTTATCAGTAGCAAGATGGACCAAGCAGGCTGTCTTGCCAACACCGTGACGGGAAACAAGGACCCCGAGGTTCCCACGACCAAGTCCACCGTCCAAAGACTGCTCAAATACGCGAAGAGGACTCAGTTCGTTTAACTCTTGAATTACCATAGCGCTCACCTCCAAGTAATTTTTAGGTTCATCCCTAGTATACTATGGAAAATCACAAAATGGTACTTTTTTACAGAAAAGGGCAAAAAGAGACCCCCCAGGAGGGTTTATCCTCATGGAGGGCTTGGGATTGCAGGAAGAAATACTATTTCTGTTCTTTCTTCCGCTTCTCCTGGTAATCCTTCTTCAACTGCTCGGAAACGCTTACCGGCACCTTGCCGTACTTCCCGATTTCCATGGTAAATTCTCCCTTACCCTGGGTGAGGGAACGAAGAACCGTGGAATATCCGAACATTTCAGAGAGAGGTACTTCAGCAATAACAGTACTCATTGCATTATCCTCGGTGGAGCTGATGATCAGACCACGTCTCTGGTTTACCGAAGCGAATACAGAACCCTGGAATTCGTTGGGCGCAACCACCTCGACCTTCATGATCGGCTCGAGGATGACCGGTTTTGCCTTCTCGAACGCTTCACGGAATGCACTGAGAGCTGCAGTCTGGAAAGCCTGGTCGGATGAGTCAACCGGGTGCCATGCACCATCGTTGATAACAGCCTTCACACCAAGTACAGGGAAGCCAAGCTGAGCACCCTTCTTGATGGCCATCTGGAATCCCTTATCACAGGATGGAATGTATTCAGTAGGAATGGATCCACCCTTGATCTCGTCAACAAATTCGTACTCTTTAACTTCCTCACCCTCTTCAGGATCTGGAAGTGGCTCGATATATCCAGCAACACGTGCGTACTGACCGGAACCACCAGTCTGCTTCTTGTGGGTATAGTTGAAGTCGGCTCTCTGGGTGATAGCTTCTCGATAGGCAACCTCAGGCTGACCGATTTCCACCTCTGCCTTGTACTCACGCTTCATGCGTTCTACATAGACCTCAAGGTGCAACTCACCCATGCCCTGGATGATCGTCTGGTTGGACTCAGGATCCACATAACTGCGGAAGGTTGGGTCTTCCTTGGTAAAGCGGTTGAGTGCCTTGCCCATGTTGTCCGCAGCCTTCTTGTCCACTGGCTTGATTGCCAAGGAGATAACCGGGTTGGGAACAAACATACTGGAGAGTGAGTAGTTCAGCTTCGGATCACAGAAGGTATCACCACTGGCACAGTCAATACCAAAGAGTGCTGCAATTTCACCACAGCCTGCCTCTGTCAAATCTTCCATGGTAGATGCGTGCATACGGATCAAGCGTCCAACACGGAACTTCTTGCGGCTGCGGGTATTGTAGAGTTCATCACCCTTTTTCACCTTACCCTGATAGACGCGGATATAGGTCAGCTGACCATACTGTCCATCCTCAAGCTTGAATGCCAGGACAACAGGAGGAAGGTCCTCATCTGCAACCAGCTTGACCTCTTCCTCATTATTGTCGAGGTCAAGAGCCTTGTTGGTGACATCAGTAGGATTGGGAAGGTAGCTTACTACACCATCAAGCAAGGGCTGGATGCCCTTGTTCTTGTATGCACTGCCCATGAATACGGGGCAGAGCTCCAAGTTGATGGTAGCTTTTCTGACAGCCTTGCGGATGATTTCCTCTGTTACGGTGTCTTCGAGCATGGCTTCCATAAGCTCATCTGAGCACATGGATACACCATCAAGCAACTCTTCACGACGTGCATCAGCCTCTTCCCTCAGGTGGGCGGGAATCTCAGCTTCACGAACGGCATCCTGATTGGGACCGTCATCGAAGTAGAGAGCCTTCATGCTGATCAAGTCAACAACACCTTCCATCTTGTCCTCCAGACCGATGGGGATCTGCATCAATACAGCATTCAGACCAAGCTTCTCGATCAATTGGTTCTTGACGCGATACGGGTTTGCACCGGTACGGTCACACTTGTTGACAAAAGCAATACGAGGAACGTGGTAACGCTTCATCTGCCGGTCTACGGTGATGGACTGGCTCTGTACGCCACCAACGGAACAAAGGACCAAGACAGCGCCATCCAATACACGCAATGAACGCTCTACCTCAATGGTGAAGTCAACGTGTCCCGGTGTGTCGATAACGTTGATTTCTGTCCCTTTCCAGGTAACGTTTGTTGCAGCGGAGGCAATGGTGATACCTCTTTCACGTTCAAGCTCCATGCTATCCATGGTAGCTCCAACGCCATCCTTACCACGAACTTCATGTATTTCGTGGATCTTATTGCAGTAGTAGAGGATGCGTTCGGATAGTGTTGTCTTACCCGAGTCAATGTGGGCACTGATTCCGATATTCCTCAAATTTTGCAAGTCAGCCATTCTTTATAACCTCTATAGTATAGAATAAAAACGAGTCCACAGATTCCCCTGCAGAATTCCAACATCCTGATGTAAAACTCTTACTCCCTAGCACACATCAGGTTACCAACTGAAGGGAAGAGAACGAACGGTCGCGGGACATGCTTACCCCAACGTACCTCGTGGATAATAGTATATCTCGGTTTTTTGTGCAATCCCTTTTCCCAATACAATCCTTTTCCGACTCGACACTTGTGTGTTACAATAGCTCAGAGGTATGCCATGGAAACGATTTTCACCAAGATTTTAAACGGGGAGATTCCCTCCATATTTTTACATAAGGACGAACTTTGTTTCTCCATTCTCGATATCAATCCAGTCAACAAAGGCCATTTGTTGATTATCACGTCACAACCATACCCTACCCTTGAAAGCTGTCCAGAAGAAGTCTTGAGCCATATGATGGTGCTAGCCAAGAAGGCTGACAGCGTGCTCAGAGAAAACCTAGGTTGTGATGCCACCAATCTGATCATCAATAACGGCAAGGAAAGCGGGCAGGAAGTACCACATCTGCATCTTCATATCATCCCTAGGTACAAAGAGGATGGAAAGACCTTGCGTCTCGTCAAAGAGCCCTACAGCGATGGCGAGATTGCCGATTATGGAAAGAAATTGGAGTTTTAACCATGCGTGCATGTCATCACTGCCATACTCCCATCGACCCATTGCTCAGTATTGGCTACCATACCGTATGTCCAACCTGTTCAAAAAGCTTGCACAGCTGTGTAAATTGCAGGTTCTACAGTCCAGGGGTCTACCACGACTGCCTTGAAGGAGTCGAGGAGTATATAGAGGATAAGGAGAATGCAAACTTCTGCGACTCCTTCATGCTCGGTGAGGATTCCAAAGAGGAATCTGAGAAAAAAGCACGTGCCAAGGCGAGAGCCGAAGCACTCTTCAACTTCTAAGGAACCAATAATACCTATGAACAGACGTATTGTACTAATAGCGATTGCACTACTACTACTCACCATTCTCATGGGATGTGAGACCTATACTGCCCGCTCCGCAAAAGAGAGCATACAAGCCCCAACCCCCGTAGAAGAGGGAGAGCTCGTTACCAAATATTCTCTTGTGGAAGCCGAAGTACAAGCAAGAGCAGAAGCAGAGGAAGCGGCACTCCTTGCCGAGCAGGAGAGACAAGCGGAAGCAGAAGAGAGGCAACGTTATGAAGCCATGCAGGAGTCCATTGCCTCCCTCCAGACAGAGAAAAGTACATTGGAGAAAAGACTGCAAGAGAGCGAGGATGCACTCGCTGAAGAAAAGAACAATACCCAGTCATTGAAAGAATCATTGGAAGAACGCAATCTCTTGTTGGACAACAAGGATCTGACTCTCTCTCAAGAGGCCGAAGAGTACCAGACCACCATTACTGCCCTGCAAGCTGAGATTGAGGCATTGAACAAAGAGATTGAGGAGAACGAGCAAGACTACGAAATGCTTAGCTACCAAGCAAACGAACTAGAAAACCTTCTCTCAGAGCAACAGAGCATCAACAACGAGCTACAAACCATCATGCATGAGGCAGAGTTGGAACATGTCTCTGAAATTGAATCTCTGAAGGCAGCCCAGGAACAGAGATTGCTGGAGCTGCAAAACACCATAGATTCCCTAAAGACAGAGAATACGCTCCTTACAGCACAATTGGAGGAGAAAACCCAGACGCTGGAAGAGAGGCTTCGTCTTGAACAACAACGCATCGAGGAAGCAAAGCGAATCGAGGAAGAACGACTAGAAAAACAGAGGGAGAAGGTAGAGGAGCAGAGGAGAGCAGAAGAAGCTGAGAATGCGCGTCTCGCTGCCCTGGAGGCTGAGTATCAACAGATTCCACCTCTCGAGGAGTTGTCTCTGCCTAGATTGTACACCACAGATGAGACTACGATTCTTTCAGCCGACAACGATCCACTGAACGTTCTAATGCTCCCCCTGGATGATATTCGCTGGAGCGACCTCACCATGAAAAATCTGGTTGCAACGAGCATCAGCGACATAAAAGCCCCCATCATCATGGTCACGGGACATATGCAGAATGTCATCGATCTTGTGAGACAGTTACGAAGAAATGCCGTGTTGGTCGAAGGAGGGGCGATCATCACCTCCTATCGGGTCATCTCAACTACAAACCATGGGATACGTGTCCAATTCAGCAACACGAAGACAATCAGGCTTTCCATTGCCAATCTTCCTGAATATAAGGTCCTTGATGCATTCACCAGTGGAAACGATTGGAAAACCATACAAAAACAGGTTACCGACGATCGGACCAATATGCTGAAAGAAATCTTGGCAGAAGGGACAACTAACGAGCCAACCATCATAGGAGCCAGTCTCTTTGAACCTTCCTATCAGGATTGGAGCACGTTCAGTCCGGTACCCTATCGACAGATAGACTACATCTGGCCACTATCGAATTTCCTTGAGGAGTCATCCTTCTATGATGTTTACAGATCCACGCATTTCTCTGCAGATACCGATGCGGGAAACACGTTTGTCACAGAGAATCTGAAAGAACGCATTGATTATGTATACAGCAGAAAAGTCCTTCCATTGCAGAGCTCTATGCTAACCATCGGAGGTGAGTCGATTCCTGATGCAAACAACATCGCTCGCTACGGAATCTCAGCTACCTTCCTGATCCCTTAGTTCTCCGGGTCGATAACCTCCGCCTCTGCCTCAACCACCTGTTCCTTGAACTGTTGGTTGATTTTGCGGATGCGCAGAGACCAGAGAATCATGCCGATTCCGCTTACTATGAAGAGCAACCCGAACAGCTTGAGCAACAGGCTGCCGATCTGCTGTGGGAAGACAAACAAGAGGATTGCCATGATCAGGGAGAAGACACCCTCGCTATAGAGCGGGGAGAGGGAGCGTTCCTCTTTCCTCATCAGCAATGCATCCAAGAAGGAAATCAGGGCAGAGAACAAAAGCTGTGCCCCGATGATGTACAACAGTACTGTCCAGCTAATGGTTGCTGCAGAGAGAGGGACGATAATGGCAACCAACCCGATTACTATGCTCAAGAGAGCCTTAACCAAGGTAGCAATACGTGATCGACTCCCAAGGTTGAATCCCTTCAAGTAAATCAGGCTGGAAATTCCCGATCCTGCAAGGAACACCCCTAACAGGGAGATGAAAATCTTCACGAAGGATTCCTGTTGGAACATCAAGAAAATCCCTACGATGATCAAGAGCGCACCAATCACAGTGGAAAGAATGAGGTGACGTTTAAGAAAGGTATCCTGCATATTTGGCTCCTTGCCTTCCGGTCCTGTACAATTGGACCGTTTTTCTTTATCGTACTGGCTAGAACACCCTAAGTAAAGGATGACAACACATGTACCGGTATCTTTTCTTTGACGCAGATGGAACACTCTTTGATTTCGAACAAGCAGAACACAATGCATTCTGGAAGATGGCAAAAAGCCTTAACCTGCCACTGGAAAGGAAGCATGAGCAAGACTACATCCGCTGCAATGCTGAGGTATGGAAACAGTTTGAGAAAGGCGAAGTGACAATCGAGGAACTGAAAGTGAAGCGCTTTGCAAATTTTGCATTGGAGATTGGCATCTCGCTCAATCCTGAAGAAGCAAGTCAGAGCTACCAGCACGAACTGTCTAGGCAGGGTATCTTGTTTTCTGAGACCATCACCGTACTCGAGACCCTGAAGAAGCGGGGCTATACCCTCTTCCTCGCAACCAACGGAATTGCTGAAGTACAAAGAGGCAGGATTGCCATATCAGATACTGAGCAGTACTTCGATCATATCTTCATCAGCGAAGAGATAGGATACCAAAAGCCAGATCCACGTTTTTTTGGACATATGTTTGAAGTAACCGGGCTTACCGAACAGAAACAGCACTCCCTCATGATCGGAGACAGCCTATCCAGTGATATTGCCGGAGGCATAGCCAGTGGCATGGACACACTTTGGCTGAATAAAGAGGGGAAGCCCGCAAATCCCAAGGTGCAACCAACACATACCCACAGCAGCCTATCCTCTGTGCTTGAGTTCCTTAACGGCCCTCTCTGATTGACTTGAGTTCGACTTCTATGATCAGTAGGGTATTTGGTTCAATGGTTTCCGTCCCCTCCTTCCCATAGGCAAGATCGGGATGTATCCAGAAACGGTACTTTGCACCTTCCTGCATCAACTTAACTCCTTCAATAAACCCTGGAACCATGATAGCTTCCAGCAGGAAGGTGGAACTCTGTTCCCGTTCATAGGAGCTGTCAATGATTTTTCCGTTCAACAGCATAATCTGGTAATCGACTTCTACAATGCTGTCTTCTGTAGGGCGGTCCCCATCCCCTTCTACAAGCACTTCATACTGCAGTCCTGAATCGGTCACCTTCACGGACTCCCTTTGCCTGTTGGTCTCCAGGAAGTCCTCTGCAACTTCCATATTGGCAGCTGAAATGGCGTTCATCTCCTCTTGGGCAATCTGCAGGAGTTTGGTTTGCACCTCATAGAGGGTTTGGGACATCTCTTCCTGGGTGTAGAACCCCTGAGACCTATCAGCATCAAGGATTCCCTTTGCAAAATAGGAGGCTTCCAAGTCACTGAAACCCTTCTGCTGTACCATTGAGGAGTAGAGAAGATAGCCATATGTGTAACTGAATCGATCTTCCAGCGTCGAAGGCTCTTCCAAATCCCGAATAACATCCGTCTCTTCAACAATCGGTTCAGCTTGTACCACAACTGTCGAAGGAGTTTCCTCCACAGGATTCTGGGAGGATTCAACTGGAGTTTTCGAACATCCAACCATCAAGAAGAGCAAGAACAAGGGGACGAGGCGCACAGACAAGGTATTCTTCACGGCATATCCTTCCGTAACAGCATTATTTCAGGTCTTCGACCGATGTGTTCTGGATCAACACATAGCAAGCATGCCATACACCCCATTATGACATACGTGAAAAGAAGACCTGTATAAAGGAAACTGTAACCCAGCAAACCGCATACGTCCAGTGTAAAGTGTCAAAAAGTGTCCTATTGGGGGAAAACACTTCCCAATTGTGAATCGATTGCCACGATTACCGGAAACTTCTCCACCTCAAGACGCAAGAGCGCCTCTGGTCCCAGATTAGAAAAAGCAACCGTTGTGACAGCTCTGACCGTGGAAGCATAGAGTGCTCCACACCCCCCGAAGGCTTGCAGATATAACGCCTTGTTTCTCTTGATTGCCGAGGCAACCTCCTTGGAACGTGGCCCCTTGCCGATCATAACCTTGAGACCTTGGTCAAGCAATAACGGACTGAAAGGGTCCATTCTTGCACTGGTGGTCGGGCCACAGGAACCGATCAGCTTCCCTTCTGGGGCTGGACTTGGCCCCATATAGTATATAGTCTCACCTTCCAAGGAGATAGGAAGACTCCTTTCCTGCTGCAAAAGTTCGTACAGTCGTTTATGGACCTGGTCACGACCTACGTAGAGAGGACCAGTCAATAAGACCTGGTCATATGCCTTCAAACTCGCAATATCCTCACTGCTTAGGGGCAACACCAATTCACGCATCATTACCCTCCCAAACAATCGTTGCCTTTCTGTCTGCCCAACAGTTGATGGAAACAGCCAACGGAAGACCGGCAATATGCGTACTCTCGTGGACAATGGCAACATGGAGGGCTGTGATCATGCCACCAAGGCCCCCACTGCCAATCCCCAGTCTCTGTAGACGTGCGAGTATTTTTTCTTCCAATTCAGCATACTGCTTCTCGCTGTGGGATTCTCTTACATCGCGTAGCAATGCCCGCTTGCTTAAATAAGCCGCCCGGTCCATGGAACCACCGAGGCCAACACCGACAAAGATAGGAGGACATGGCTTTCCTCCTGCTGCTGCCACTATTTCCGCAACTGCGTTGATAACTTCCTCTTCACCTCCGGTGGGATTAAGCATCCTCACCGAGCTGCAGTTCTCACTACCGAATCCCTTGAGCAATATCTCTATCCTCAAGCCGCTTCCCTCCACCAGGTTCCACCAGATCACTGGAGGGAGATTATCCTGTGTATTAATCCGCTCAAACACAGGCTCGTCCACCATCGATCGCCGAAAATGGGCTTGTTTGACTGCAGTAGTACATCCTTCCAGGATCTCTTCTTCTATCACAGAAAGAGATATCGGGCATTTTTTACCTACATCCACGAATACAAGAAACATCCCCGTATCCTGACACATGGGAAGTGCCTGTTCCTTAGCCAGTGCAAGATTATCCAGTATTGCGTCCAGGACGGCTAAACTTGATCGGCTACCTACTGATGTATCGGCTGCTGCTGATTCAACGGCATGCGCTTCTCGGATTTTCTCCAGAACTCCCTCATCAAGCTCGACTACGGCCTTCTGCAGTTCCTCACTGATTCTCTGTGCGAGTTTCATCTACTTCATCCTTCCAGTTGGGATCATACAGCCATGGTCTGGTGGCAAAGTAACTACCTACAGCCTTCAGCACCAATAAGGCAATGGCCAGACCAACCACCAATCCCATGAAATCTGCTGCCAAATCAAGCCACTCACGACTTCGCTCAAACATCGGTTGCAACAGCTCCACAATAATACCAAGCAGTGTACCAATTACCAAGGAGACAAGAACAGCACTACCGGACCATGAACTGAGATGGAGCGTTGAGTGGGGAACTGCAACCCGTTTGTGGGGTTTTCCCGATCCTGGTATCCGTAGGAATGCAAAAAAGAGAGAGAATCCAAGGGCAGCATAGGCTGCCATATGATCTCCCTTGTCGGCAAAGGGAATCCAGGAAATTTCCGGATAGGACTCCTTAGGCATAAAGGAGAAGATAAGAATCAACGTCACTACAAGAACGGAAAGAATGGTTCCTGTTACACGCACAATCATTTGTAAGGGAATTCTCTCTCTCATACCAAGTCTCCTTGTACCCAGCCTCTCTCTTCCATCGTGCTCTTCAACTGCTGGAGAAATTGATGCTTGTCGGGAAATGCACGTGGAGCGACAAGTCGATATTCGGGAGTTTCGCATACCATACGTTCGATGACAACGGAAGGATTCAGACGTCTCAAGAACCATATACTCTGCTCAACATGCCTTCTCAAGGAAGCAGTTCCTACCTCACCCATCTCATACCAATCCTGTAGGCGGGTGCCCTGACAAATATGCAGATTATGGATCTTCACCGCTTCACTGCCAGCCTTGTTCACCATGGCTGCAGTTTGGGCAAAATCCTTGCGGCCTTCACCTGGTAAACCGAGTATCACATGAGTACAAACACCAATATCGGCCATATGTAACGAATTTGCTGCAGAAATGTAGGAAAAAACATCATGACCTCTACCAATATCTACAAGGGTCTCATCGCTGCCGCTTTGTAACCCTAGTTCAACCCACACCTTCTGCACCGAACCCTGATACCTTTTCAGCAAGGTAATTATCTCATCGGTAATACAATCAGGGCGGGTTGAGACGATCAACTCTACAAAAGGTCCTTCTTCCAATACCAGGTCATAGAGCATCGTAAGGTGATCCAAGGTATCATAGGTATTGGTATAGGCCTGGAAGTAAAGTGAGTAGAGTTCAGCACGGTATCTTCGCTTCAAGAAGCGTTTTCCCTGCTCTATCTGCATTTTAATCTTGCTGATTCTCTCTTCAATACTCATATGGGAGATTTCAGCTAGCCTATCCTGAGGCTTCTGGTAGGCTGCGATGGTGCCTGTCCCATCACAGAAAGCGCATCCACCACTCCCATCCATGTTGCGGTTTGGACAGGAGAAGTGACCATCTACCCCTATTCGGTACACACGAGCATGGTAGACTTCATGGAGATGGGTGGCATATGATCTGTAGACCTCGCTCATCAATAGACCCCCACTGAGAAAGAAA
Organism: uncultured Sphaerochaeta sp.; assembly: GCF_963677075.1. NCBI lineage: Bacteria > Pseudomonadati > Spirochaetota > Spirochaetia > Spirochaetales > Sphaerochaetaceae > Sphaerochaeta > uncultured Sphaerochaeta sp. The sequence goes on from NZ_OY781873.1 coordinate 3,247,410, forward strand.
CCTCTCCCATGAGGCTTGCTCCCAATGAGGCAACAACCTCCCCTATCGGGGTATCGAGTCCAAGCATCAGTGCCAGTCCCATGTCCCATAGGCTGGAACTGAAATATGCCTCATCAAGAGGGGCCAATCCACTGTAGGGATCATATGCATCATACACAGCTCCATGCAGTGAGAGTTTGCCAAAGGCTGGGTAACCAAGGATTTCTGTAAGTCGGTGTTGCCAATCCACACCCAGATAGACTATATCACGACGGAGGAAGAGCGGACCATAACTGACCATTTGGTCGATACCTCCCAAATTTGCATAGCTCTGGATAAAGGGGAATGGCTCCCTCATCATGGAGAGTTGGGTTGCATAGCTTATGCTGTCACGGTAGGTAATGACAAATGATTGTTTCCATCCCAATCGCAGGGAGTGGACCAACCCCTGCTGATACCCAAGCCTACCCAACGCTTCAAGGCGAAAACCCGAGGTAGCGAAGCGAGATGAGAGGTTTCCATAAGAAACCGTGAGCTCTCCCACTGGATAGGCATAGAATTGCTTGTCATAGGTAGAATCATTTACCGAAACAAGCAGATAGCTCCCCTGAAGAGATGCTCTGCCATATTTTCCGAAGTGAAACCGAAAACCAGCATCACTATCAAACATACGATCCAAAGGAGCACTTCGCTTTGCATTGATCATTGCTGAGAGGGTCGTCATCGCCCCAGCTCCATAACTGGCTTGCACTACTGCATCAATACTCCCTTTGCTTCCACTGAGAAGAGGATAGGAGAAACTGAGAGTCATCCCTGATCGCTGACCAAGTGTGGCATTGACAGAAAAGGTGAAGTCCTGCTTTTTTCCCAAGCCCCCGAGGGATGCATCCAGATATGCATCTGCACGATACCATACAAATCCAGAGGGCAATGCAGTAGAGAAGCCGGTATCAGCGTGAAAACCCATACTAATGCTTCTATCCCTTCGCCCAAAACTCCGGGCATATATCATCAGCTTTCCATCACTGGACATCTCATAACTGAGGGTGGTCAGATCATAGGCATTCTTGATTTCCCGAAGCTTGAGATTCAACTCAGTTGCAGTTTGTGAATTGAGTCTCCTGCCCAGAAAATCTGAAAACAGGGAAGATTCAGGAATGGGTGCACCCGGCTTCAAGGAGATGTCCTCTACCTCAATCTGCAGGATCTTGGGGGTAGATAGAAGAGAATAATAACCACTCCTCTTCACGTCTCTTGGAATGAGGGTGCGAACCTGTGAGAGTGTATCGACAAGCGCATCGAATGCTGCCTCTTCTTTTCGTACAGCTTCCCACCCTGCCTCGATAATCTGCTCATGTGCTGAGAAATCCAAGGTAAACGTGCTTTTCAGCTTTGGGAGCACAAGCACATCGGCAGAAGGATGTTGAGCGGTCGCTTTTTCCTGGGTAAGCAATACAACTGTCTGCATTGCCATTGCTGAGAGGCTCTCAAGGTCGGCAGCGTCCTGCATTCCCAAGGCATTCACATCGCTTGCGATGACATACTCCGCTCCAAGGCTTCTCGCGAGGTCGATGGGAAGATTGTCTACCACTCCACCATCGATGGCAAGGATACCCTCACCTAGCGGAAATGGGGTAAAAACGATAGGGATAGAAATACTACTCCTGATTGCTGTAACCAAGGACCCATCGCTATGGACAATTCTCTCTCCTGTGGCGGCATTTGCAGAGACACAGTAGAATGGAATGGGTAGTTCTGTAAAATCCATGGTATTGGGATATCGTGAAAACAAATACCCTAATAGTTCCAGGATTCGTTGGTCCCCAATCAGGGCAGGAGCATTTCCTAGGCCCTGCTCACCAAACCCCAATGAGAAAACTTGGTTATTCTTGTAGGAAAACACTTCATCTTCAATTTCAGCATTTTCAAGTGGGGGTGTGGAGAAGAGACCAACCATATCATAGGTTTCCAGAAGGTTACGTATTTCCAAGGGAGAATACCCAGCGCTGTAAAGTCCACCTACCAACGCTCCCATACTAGTCCCTACTACCATATCGATGGGAATACCTCTCGCTTCCACAGCCTCAAGGACTGCAATGTGAGCCAATCCCCGAGCTCCACCTCCCGAAAGGACAAGAGCCACCTTCTCTGTGGTAGCCGACAATGGGAGACTCAAGAGCACAAGGAGTGCCAACACCACAATACGTCTCATAGATTACCCCAGCTTGGATCCCAAGAAATCCTGATTACCATTGAGGAAGGACTGCCAATCCATCTCCTTGCGTTTTTCCAGTTGTAGACGAGTTACCCAAAGCAATCCTTCAGAGGTGGCAATGGCAATTCCCTTTTTCTTCTGTTTTGCAATCACGGTTCCTACAGGAACCTCTGCATCATAGGAATCTTCCCCTATCTCATCTATCGTACCATGTACACCTGTTATAAGCAGTGTCTGTCCCTGATAGGTTGTCCGTGCCTTGGGCCAAGGCGTCATTGCCCTGATCTGTGCATGCAATGCCTTCGCTGGATTTGAGAAATCCAACTCAGCCATTTCTGGGGTTATCAGTTTCGTATAGGTTGCTTCCCCACTCTGGCGGGAAAATACCGCGGTACCCCGCTGCAATCTGGAAAGAGCCCTTACAGCAAGATCAGCAGCCCTCTCTGCTACAAACGCAGAGAGACTTTCCGTGGTTTCGTCCCCATTGAGAGGGAATTGTTCAGCAAGCAGCAAGTCCCCACTATCCATCTCTGATGCTATTCGCTGGATACTGATACCACTCTCACTGGCTTGAGAGAGGATTGCACCTTGTATGGGACTTGGTCCACGTAACAAAGGAAGCAATGAGGGATGTATATTCAGTTGCTCATTGGGGAAAAGTCCCAGGAATTTTGGGCCGAACAGTCTTCCATAGGCAAAACAGACAAGCGTATCACACTCATAGGTGCTGACAGCCTCACGAGCCTCACGCCCAAGATGATCAAACTGCAACACAGGAAGGCCCAATGCTTCACCAGCCACCTTAACCGGAGGTGCAACAAGGGCCTTGCCCCTTGCACCCCGCTTGTCGGTGTTGGTAAGTACCGCAGCGATATCATAGTGCTGTGACAAGGCCCGTAATGAGGGAACCGCAATTTCGGCAGTACCGGCAAAGAGAATCCTCAACGCTTTTTTCTCCTCTGGGATTTGTTACGTTTCTCGTAGGCTTGTACCATCTTCTCGCGTTCCTCATCGCTCAAGCGATCAATGAACAAGACCCCGTTGAGATGGTCATTTTCGTGCTGGAGTGCACGAGCAAGCAATCCTTCAGCCTTGACCTGAAATACTTTCCCCTCCACATCCTGTGCCTGAACAGTCACACGAGCTGGACGTTGTACATCGTGCCAAACCCCTGGTATGGAGAGACATCCTTCCTCATCTGTATCAGTCTCAATGGAAGTTTCGATGATCTGCGGATTGATATACGCACGTTTCTCTGCTCCACGGATATGGATGACAAACAGACGTTGGTTCACCCCAACCTGGGGAGCTGCAAGCCCTACACCATCGGCTTCGTCCATGGTGTCGAACATTGCATCGACCAAGATCTTCAACGCGTTATCAAATTTGGTTACTTTCTGGCACTTCTCTTGTAGTACCTCTTCTCCAAGTGTATATATATCTAACATAATACCAAACTATACCAACACCTGTTGCAATGGTCAACGTTATCACGAATGCGAGCGATTACCAAGAATTCCCATAGCTATTGAATGCGGGCTATGAGCAGAGAAGTTTTAGAGCAATTGCAAAGGATCAAGATCCACCTCCAGGTAGACTCCCCGAGGTGGGGTGTAATCAGAGAGAGCCTTTGCTACCAAGTGATGAACCAGGGAAGCCTGGGAGCCTGAAACCAGCAAGTGATAACGCCAGTTTGAAGCAATCTTCTCCAGAGGACACTCACTGGAACATAACACCTCTGCGCCTCCCCTAACGGTGAGTTGCTCTATATGAGCAGAGAATTTCTGGACCTCTTGCTCTACTCTTTGCTGATTTCGACCCCTGAATACCAAGTTGATCAATCGACTGTAGGGAGGAAATCCCGTCTGCTTGCGAATCTCAAGTTCTTGGGTGTAAAAACCCTCCACATCTGACTGCAGTGCATATTGAATAGCAGGATTCTCTGGATGATAGGTCTGGATAATGACCCTTCCCTGATCATTGTATCGTCCGGCCCTTCCTGAGACCTGAACCAAGAGGCTGAACGTCCTCTCCTGGGCACGGAAGTCAGGAATATTCAACCCACTATCTGCAAGTACGATTCCCACCAATTCCACGAGAGGGAAATTGAGGCCTTTTGCCACCATCTGTGTCCCGAGGAGAATATCAATCTCGCCATCCCTGAAAGCCTTGATTACTTTCCCGATCTCACCTTTTTTCTTGGCACTATCGGTATCCAATCGTGCAATACGCGCAGACGGGAAAAGACGGCGAATCTCCTCTTCCACCATTTCCGTGCCAAAGCCGCTATAGTTGACATCGAGCGAGTTACACTCAGGGCAAAAGCGCATCGGTTTTGTTCGATACCCACAGTAGTGACAGACCATCTGGTCTTTGCCTTTATGATAGGTAAGAGCTACTGCACAGTGTGGACAACGTAGTTCATACCCACAACTATTGCAATGGAAGAAATAGGAGAAACCTCGTCTATTCAAGAACAAAATTGTCTGCTTCTTCTTGTTCAGGGTCTCCTTGATTCTCTCTTGCAACGTCTTGCTGATCAGGTTCTTCTCATAGGAGAGGTTTACCACCTCTATGATGGGCATGATACCACCGCTGACCCGGTTCCGTAAGTGGAGTGAACCTACATGCTTGTTCTCCTCCATCAGGGCCCAAGCTTCCAATGAAGGCGTTGCACTCCCCATGACCAGAGTAGCCCCTTCACTCTGACATCGTCTCTGAGCTACTTGGCGAGCATGGTAACGGGGAGTATTTCCACTCTTGTAACTGCTCTCATGTTCCTCGTCCAAAATGATCAAACCAAGGTTGGGGAATGGGGCAAAGACTGCACTTCGAGCCCCTATTGCAAGGTCTACCTCACCTGAGATGATCCGCTTCCACTCCTTGAGCCGCTGGCTTGGTGTCAGAGCAGAGTGCAGAATCGCCACCCGTTGGGAAAATCGTTTGGTTACCTGTCTTGCCAACTGATGGGTAAGGGTAATTTCTGGGACCAGGTAAATGACAGATTTTCCTTCTTTAATGACCTCTTCCGCAGAGCGAAGGAATACCTCACTCTTGCCACTACCGGTTACACCATAGAGGTAGTACATGGGTTTCTCACGCTTCAGGATGGTATCGATGGCATATTGCTGCTCATCGCTGAGTGTCTCTATTCGACCAAAGAGAAGATCTTCTTCACTCTCCAGGGCAGGGATGCTGCTGTCTCTCCTACCTCCCGGGATCATCATACTCAAGGCTTCCCCTCTACTGCAGAGGTAGAAACGACTCATCCACTCAGCCAGGGCAATGGTTTGTTTGTTATAGAGCGGGGTATCATCGATGACCCGCTTGATTTCCTTGATCGTATAGGACGCTTTCACCTCAGGGACGGTCTCGATGATGTATCCTGTCATCTCCCGCCTTGCAAAGGGGACAACAACCCGATGACCCACACAAGCCTTCTCTTCCATGCCCAGAGGAATCTGGTAGGTGAAAGACTGGTCCATGGGAAGATCGAGCAACACCTCAACAAATCCGGCCATCACGACCTCCTGGGGAGCTGGATAATCAAATATGCTGCTACTTTTTTCAAGTCTTCCCAAACCGGTCTACGATATTCAGGATTGCGCAATACACCTGCCGGGTGATAGGTCACCAGTACAGGAACCCCTCCATACCGATGGAACCTGCCGCGCAACTTCCCCACACCGTCTGTAACATCAAGTAGGGAACGAGCTGCAACTGATCCCACGAGCAAGATAATCTCTGGTTTGATGAGCTGAATCTGTCGCTTGAGATACCCGATACAGGCTTGCACCTCATCACTTTGGGGATTCCTATTCTCCGGAGGGCGGCATTTCACAATGTTGGCAATATAGACATTGGTTTCACGGTCCATGGAGATGGAAGAGAGCCAGCTATCAAGATACTTTCCTGCTCTTCCTACAAACGCACGTCCTGAAGCATCCTCCTCGGCACCAGGCCCTTCTCCGATAACCATCAGACGGGCAGGTACAACACCCTCCCCAAATACCGTATGGTGGCGTCCCTCGCTGAGCCTGCATTTGGAACATCTACTGACCAAGGATTCAAGCTGTTTAAGGTTGGTTCCTTGTATGGAATCCTTGTCCAAGGGAAGGGGGAGCACGGTATCAACTACCTGGGAGAAATCCACACGTTCGCTGTAGCTTACATCCTTGTTTCCTATCACCGCCTCCGCTTCATCACAGAGATAGATAAAGTCCATCAGAGAAGAAGCCAGCTGTTCTCGTTTCTCTTCACGTTCACTCATGATGCTTCTCCTCAAACCAAGCATACTCAGCCTCATCGTAGCTGATCCTGTACATATACAGGCCACATGATTGGGCAGTTCGTCCTACCCTACGGCGATCCTTGCTGGCAAGCACAGATGAAAATTCCTCTACCGTCATACCCGACTCAGCAAAATCCATCATAGAACCAACCAAGGAACGTACCATTTTGTACAAGAAAGCATTTCCGCAAATGGTATAGGTCAAGAGTTCCCCACCCCAGCGATCTGTTTCCATCTTCCAGTAGGATTCATAGATATCACGCCACTTACTGGAAGACACATCACCGCTTGCAGTAAATGTCGTAAAGTCATGAGTTCCTTGAATACAGGAAGCATACCCGTTAAGCAGGTCAAGAGAAGGGAATTGTCTCACCTTCGCTACCAAGCTTTGGTCAAAGGCTGTCATATCCTGCTCTCTCTTGAAGTAGTAACGGTACATGCGAGCCATTGCCGTAAAACGGGCATGAAAAGTACTGTCAACCTCACTGCTTTCCAAAATCCTGATATCCAGAGGAAGCAGCCTATTCAGGGCTAGAGCAAACTTTTCCGCTCTGACTTTCTGGTTCTGTATATCCATATGACAGACTTGTCCAAGCGCATGCACCCCGCTGTCTGTTCTTCCACTTCCTACAATTTCCACATCTTCGCCAATCATGGTCTTTACAGCCTCTTCCAGAACCTGGACAACGGCGAGGGCATTCTTCTGCCGTTGCCAGCCGCTGTAGTGGGAACCATGATATGAGACCGTCAGGCGGATACGCCGGCGGGAGGGATCGATCTGTTGCAAAGGGGGGCGTCTCCAATCAGTTCGTGGCATCATCAGCTCCTAGAAGAACCACCATTGCAATGGCGACAGGATTGTCATGACTGATGGAGAGCATCGCAGTCCTCTGTCCAACCAACGCCTGAACGTTTCCTTTGAAACGTAGTTCTGGCTTCCCGGAAGCTGCTCTTTCGACCCAGATATCCTGCAAGGAAAGATGGGCAAGACCGGTTCCGAGGGCTTTCCCCAGAGCTTCCTTTGCAGCAAATCTACCTGCAAGAAATTCAGCCTGGACACCCTCTGCCATCATCTTCGCCTCTTCAAGCTCCCTGGGATGAAACATCCTGGACTTCACATGTTCTGAGAGTCTCTCCATCCGTTGAATATTCACCACGTCGACGCCAATACCACTGACCATCAGAGATCACTCCCTTCATTAAAGAGAATCCGATAGTATTGGGGCTCTGCTTGCAGTGCAATGCCTGCACTCTCAAAAACGTCTTCTTCGTATCTGAGGACTACTGGAGCGGTGGCAATACCAGCCTCATCAACTGATGAGAAGTCCAGACTGGCTTCAATGGATTCTGGATTGATGAGATAGATGATATCCTCGTTACCCTGGATACTCACCTCAATCGAGGCAGGAACCAGGCTCTCCGCCTCCAAGGAGGTGGGCAGGTGCACTTCGATTGGGATGGAAACCACCCTCGCTCCCATGGTGGAGAATTGGATGAAGGCATACACCAACACTGCAAACACCAAGGACAAGACCTTGGCTGGCCAGTTGTAAAGTGCTCCTTGCAGATACTTATTCAGCTTCATCACTACCCGTCTCCTGTAACAAATCCTCTGGGGTTATATCATGATAACTGAAGAGGGCCAACAGCATTCGTTTGATGGTACCTGTGTCGAGGTCATAGTAGAGGTTGGCATTATAGGTCATGCTGATCGCCCCTGTCTCCTCACTGACGATCAAGACAACAGCATCAGATTCCTCTGCCAAACCAAGAGCGGCCCGATGCCGCGTACCAAAACTTTTCTTGATGTCGGTTTGCTCACTGAGGGGCAGGTAGCACCCTGCAGCGAGTATTCTTCCGCCTTGTACAACCATCGCCCCGTCATGCAACGGAGTGTCATGGTCAAATACGGTAAGGATCAGACTGGTGGACAGATCGGCATTGAGCCTTGTCCCGCTGTCGGTGATGTTCTTGATCCCCAGACGACGGGGGAACACAATCAAGGCTCCCCTTCGTTTATTCACCAACACATTGCATGCGTTGAGAATTGAATCAATCTGATCGCTACTGGTGGTCTGGGTACCAATGCGGAACAATCTGCTTCGGCCACTCCAGAGCTGGGTGAAGGAACGCCTAAGCTCAGGCTGATAAACGATACAGATAAAAATGGTTGCAGGGATGGAGATATACCTGAAAAACCAGAGCAGAACATCCAGCTTGAGGATATAACTCACTGCATAGAAAGAAAACATTACCACCAAGACTTTCACCAGCTGCTGGGCTTTCGTCTGAGCTATGGTTACATAGAATCGATAGAACAACCATGCAAGGAAACCGACCTGCAAAGCAGGACGGAGCAATGAAATCATGGATTGTAATGCATCGCCAACCATCAACAACTGCTACTCCTTCTCCTCGCACTCCCAATCAAGGGTACGATTCACCGCTTTCTTCCAGAATTGGACTTTCTGTTCGCGTTCTTCCTCACTCATATTCGATTCCCACCGTTTGCCTTCCTTCCAGTAGGCAGACAGCTCATCAAAATCTTTCCAAACCCCAACAGACAGCCCTGCTGCATAGGCAGCACCGAGTGCCGTGGTCTCCACGATCAAGGGCCTGATAACCGGAACACCCAACAAGTCAGCCTGGAACTCCATCAGCGGCTTGCTGTTTGTCATTCCTCCATCAACCTTCAAGCTGGGCATCACGATATGGCTATCCCTTTCCATGGCCTTATAGATATCATGGACTTGGAATGCCGTTGCCTCAAGGATTGCCCTGCATAGATGAGCACGATTGACATACCCGGTCAAACCGGCAATGACGCCTCGTGCATCCGACCGCCAATAAGGCGCGAACAATCCACTGAATGCTGGAACGATGTATACTCCGCCGCAGTCTGACACACTGCAGGCCAGCTTGTCCAGCTCTTGGGGATTTTCCACCAGTTTCAAGTTATCACGCGCCCACTGGACCAAGGAACCAGCCACTGCAATGGAACCTTCCAAGGCATATACGGGACGGTGGTCCCCAAGTTGGTAGGCAACCGTGGTAAGCAGTCCCTGGGTACTCTTGATAAGCTTCTCTCCGGTGTTTACCAAGAGGAACCCACCGGTGCCATAGGTGCTTTTCCCGAGGCCCTCCGTGAAACACGCCTGCCCGAAGAGAGCGGCCTGCTGGTCTCCCAAGATCCCGCAAACAGGGACCTCCGCCCTGAGGGGACCACTGGGGGTGGTTGTTCCATAGATCATTCCACTTGAAGGCACGATCATTGGAAGTGCTTGTCTGGGTACATCGAACAGCTCAAGTAGCTCATCATCCCAGGTACACGATTCTATATTCATCAGGAGATAGCGGCTGGCATTGGACACATCGGTAACAATTGCCTTCCCACCAGTCAGATTCCAGGTTAACCATGTATCGATTGTTCCGAATACAGCCTCACCTTTCTCTGCAGCATCACGTAGGCCTTCAACATTCTCCAACAACCAGGCAATCTTAGATGCAGCAAAATAGGGGCTGAAGATCAATCCGCTGCGATCCTGGAGATAGCTTGCTTCGACCTCTTCCTTCAGGCGATTAATCAAATCCGATCCCCTGAGATCCTGCCAGACAATAGCGTTGTGCCAAACTTTTCCTGTCTTGGGATTCCAAGCGATTACTGTCTCTCTCTGGTTGGTAATCCCAATACCTTCTATATCGCTTCCCTTCAGATTAATCTCTTTGAGTGCTTTGCTGATGCATTCACAGCTGTTGTCCCAGATTTCCCAAGGATCATGTTCCACCCAACCGGGTTTTACGAAAATCTGCTCATGCTCCAACTGATGCGAGGAGACAATGCTTCCACTCTGATCGAAAATGATAAATCGGGTACTCGTAGTCCCTTGATCCAAAGCTCCAATGTAACGCACACCGCACCTCCTTACCAAAGCAGTATAGCCGTTCCCACCGCTTTTTTAAAGGCAAAAAACAGACAATGGAATCTTCATTTCCCCTATCGTGATACCTCCTGTCCATGATACAGGATTATTTCTTTGTCTTGGCCAACATGCCCCTCAATGCAGAGCGGCTGTAGATGTTGTGCCCGAATTCTATACCCATGGTCTCGTACAAGCGTTTCAGCACAGGATCATAGTAGAGCGTCTTGAACGTGGTGCTGTCCAGTTGTACCACATTCGCTTTCCTCAGCGACTCCACGATCTGTTCGGTGGAATACTCATGATGCAGCTCATGCTCGAGGATCCTCACGATGAGAAGGGAGATGAAGCAGGTCAGGAAGTGGGAGTCTATGCGGTCCTTGCGCGAGACGAACACCGGTCTTGCCTCCAGCTCGCTCTTGGTCACCCGGAAGGTCTGCTCGATTTTCCACAGCCCATGGTACATGTCCACGATGTCCAGGGGTGTGACCACCCGGTTGAGCTGCAGCATCCCCTCCCTTTTCAGCCAGCGGCTCTTTGCCCCGAATGCAGGCTCAAGTTCCCCGGTCTCATGCCCCCTGGCATCGATACGCGGCCTCAGGCCGGTGACATTGGTCTCTATGACATAGAACCCGTCGAGGGACTCATCCTCCTCGAGCCGCTCGAAGTCGAAGACGGCCTTCGCCTCATAGTCCTCAACCTGTTGCCGGGTGTTCCTGTCGAAGACCTGGGTCTTCAGGTACTTGTTCTTCCCATGCTTGTTGTCGATGACATCCCTGCTGTTCGCGTGTGAGGCTGCAAGGGCCTTCTCGACCGCCGCCTGGCGGTCCAGCTTCGCCCGGGCGGCGTACCTTGCCGACCAGTAGACGATCTGCAGGTGCCCTACGCCCTTGACGCTCACCCTCATTCCTCCAGCATCCCTCACATGGGTGTCCTTCACCTCATCGAGCACCTTGTACATGAACGCCACCTCGCTCTGGTCGTCATGCTCGGCAATCCGGTTCCCGCTTTTGTCGAACCTGGCGTACCCCTTGCGGTCCTTCACGGTCTTCTTGAGCTGGTCGGTACCCCCGCGCACCGACTTGCTGAAGATGTACCCGTTGTGGTTCGTGACCACGTCGGCGACATTCTCCCCGCTCATCATCGCCTTGTCGGCGACGAAGATGAGATGGTCCATGCCCAGCTGGGCCCTTGCCTTCGCGCTCATCGGGGAGAAGGTCTTCCCGTCATTGGTGTTCCCGGGGAACAGCTCGTAGGTGACCGGGAAGCCTGCATCGTCCATGAACAGCCCCATCTGGACGATGGGCGTCTTGCGGTGCTCCTTGCTCACCCCCTTGTTCCGGAACCCGTCCTCGTTGTCGATCTCGAAGTAGTAGTTGGTCACGTCGTAGAACATGAGGGTGGAGTCCCTGCCGTACTGCCCCACCATCCTGTGGTGCAGCTGCAGCAGCAGGTCCTCCTTCCACCCGGGGAAGATGCTCAGGGAATGGTAGATGTCGTTGGGGGAGAAGTCCATCCTGTCGAGGTACTTGCCCCTGCCTTCCCAAGCCGCCTTCTTGGACCCGGGGCTGATGATGCGCTCATACACCAGGAGCTTCATCACCGAGGTGAGGTTGTACCCGCATCTCAGGTACTTGCGCCGGTCGTCGATGAACTGGTGGATGCCCAGGGAATGGAAGACCTGGCTGATGGCTGCATGGCCTATGTTCCTCACGCAGTCATAGCAGCCCGTATCGGTGTCGAAGGGGAGGATGGCCTGGGGTTCCAGCTCTATGGTCACGGGATGCAGGCGTTGCTGCTTCTCCCGGTCCGCTGCCGGGCGACTTCCTTGAAATGGGCGATGGGGTCGGCATGCAGGTGTGTGAACTCATCGACGTACCCGATGCGCTCAATGGTGCGTTGCCTGGCCTTGCCGTTCTCCCTGTATGCTTCTGCAAAGTACATCAGTACCCGCCCGTCCTTGTTCTTCGGTGCAGTCTGTACAAACATCCAAGGTCCCTCCTTTCCCTGGTACAAAGTATACACCATCACGATGCACAACACAAGACAATACATATATATTCTTTTGAAAAAGTTGAAAAGGACATAAAAATGATCCCTCACGGGACCTGGAATTGAGATTCTGGATGATTATAGGTTAGCTACAAGTGAAAGACCGGAGGATACCAGGGAAGCATTGATATAGAGGCGGGTGGAACCTCGTTTTTCACTGATTTTAAGGAGAAAGTTGCATCCCTTGGCTATCTTAAAAAGTGTCGTAACAATCTCCGATAGTCCCATACGCGCCCTTGCAAAACTCACAAAACATGCTACGATTATCACGTGCGAAACACAGACGTGCGATGCTTTTCGGGATGTTATGCACGCACGTGCATAGGAGGAAAACATGGAACGAATTGCCTATGGAATGATTGGCGGTGGAAAAGGAGCCTTTATCGGGGATGTACATCGTAAAGCTATCCGTCTCGATGATCTTGCCGTCTTGAAAGCTGGTTGTTTTTCGCGGGATGTAGAGAAGTCAAAAGCATTTGGGGCAGAACTCGGCATTGCGAGTGATCGTCTCTATACCGACTACCACGAGATGGCGGAGAAGGAAGCAAGCAGGGAAGACGGCATTGCCTTTGCTGTTTGCGTTACACCAAACGCTTCCCACTTTGACATATGCAAGGCCTTCCTCTCCCAGGGGATTCATGTTGTTTGTGACAAGCCCCTAACCTGGACAATTGAACAGAGTGAAGAGCTGGTTGCAATCTGCAAGAAGAAGAACCTGCTCTTTGGTGTTACCTACACCTACACTGGATACCCTGCTGTGAAGCAGATGAGAAAGATGGTCCAGGATGGCCTGCTTGGGGAGATCAGGTTTGTGAATGCCGAGTATCCGCAGGACTGGCTTGGTAATCCCGTCGATGAACATAGCTCCATTGCTCCCTGGAGAATGGACCCCAAGGTATCGGGGGCAACAAACTGCCTTGGCGATATTGGAAGCCATATCGAGAACATGGTGGCCACGGTTACCGGATGAAGATCAAGAAGGTCTGTGCACGCCTTGACAGCTTGGTTGAGGGCAGGACGTTGGATGATAATGCCTCGGTGATGGTTGAGTATGAGGGGGGAGGCAAGGGCCTGTACTGGTCAAGCCAGATTGCCTTTGGGTATGACAACGCCCTTCGTATCCGCATCTTCGGTGAGAAAGGGAGCTTAGAGTGGCTGCAGGAGGCCCCTGATTACTTCTTCTTTACCCCGTGTGATGGCCCCAAGCAAAGGTGGAGCCGCGGGCGTGAGGCATTCGACCCGGTAGCCCAGCAATACTCCCGTGTGCCGGCAGGACACCCCGAGGGTCTCTACGAGGCATTTGCCAATATCTACAAACCCTTCATCCTGGCGCTTGGAAAGCAACTTCGTGGAGAGAAACTGGATAAGACAGATCTGGATTTTCCCGGAGTTGAGGAGGGCCTCGATGGTGTGAAATTCATTAATCGGTGTCTGGAGAGCAGCAAGCAAGGCTCTGTTTGGGTCGACCTATAAGAAATCATAAAAAGGAGCAAATCCATGGCTAGAATGGTGACAATTTTTACCGGACAGTGGGCAGATCTTCCCTTTGAGAAGATGTGTGAGACCGTAAGTGAAATGGGGTATGACGGGGTTGAGATTGCCTGTTGGGGTGATCACATGAATGTTGAGAAGGCTGCAAAGGATCCTTCCTATGTAGCTGACAAGAAAGCAATCCTGAAGAAGTACAACCTTGGTTGCTATGCCCTGGGAAACCACCTTGCCGGGCAGTGCGTCGGAGATGCCTTTGGTGACCCCCGTCTCGCCGGTTTTGCCCCCAAGAGCCTCAAGGGTGATGACAAGGCAATCCGCCAGTGGGGAATCGACCAGATGAAGTACACCGCCCAGGCAGCAAAGAACATGGGTTGCTCGGTGGTTACCGGTTTTATGGGGAGCCCGATCTGGAAGTATTTCTACTCATTCCCTGCCAACAGTGAACAGTTGATCGAGGATGGCTACCAGGAGATCTACGACCTCTGGACTCCGATCCTTGATGAGTTTGACAAGCAGGGCGTGAAGTTTGCCCTTGAGGTACACCCCTCTGAGATCGCGTATGACTATTACAGCACCCAGCGTCTCCTGGAGAAGTTCAAGAAGAGAGAGGCTCTGGGCATCAATTTCGATCCAAGTCACCTGCAGTGGCAGGGGCTCGATCCCGCACTTTTCTTCCGTGATTTCGCTTCCCATATCTATCATGTGCATATCAAGGACAGCTTGGTGAAGCTGGACGGCAGGAGCGGTATTCTTGGATCCCACCTGGCCTTCGGTGATTTGAGAAGAGGGTGGAATTTCGTCTCCCCTGGTCATGGGGATGTCGATTTTGACATGATCATCCGTGAGGCAAATGCCGCAGGATACCACGGGCCCTTGTCCGTTGAATGGGAAGACAATGGCATGGATAGGTTGTTTGGTGCGAGTGAAGCACTTGAACTGGTGAGAAGAGTAGATTTCGAACCCTCGAATGTTGATTTCGATGGAGCAATGGAGAATTGATGGACGAATCCAAGATCCTTCTCAGTCTGGAAGGTATAGTCAAGGAATTCTCATCTGTCCGTGTCCTAGACCGGGTCTCCTTCTCCATACGGGAAGGAGAGGTCATGGGGCTTATCGGGGAGAATGGGGCTGGTAAATCCACGTTGATGAAGATTCTCAGCGGGATCTACCAAAAAACTGAGGGTACTATCCTCTTGGATGGCCAACCCACCAATATTCCCGACTATATCACGGCAAAGAAACTGGGGATCGGTATCGTTCCCCAGGAGTTCAACCTGATCAATTACCTGACGGTATTCGAGAACATCTTCCTCGGAAATGAGATTCATAAGGGGCTTCTCCTGGATAAAGCAAAGATGCGGGAGGAAGCGAGGGCTCAGCTTGAGCTTTTAAAGATGCCCCTTGATGTGAACAAGTACATCAGTGAGCTCTCTGTGGCTGAGAAACAGATGGTGGAGATTGCAAAGGCCATGATCCTCGATACCAGGGTCCTGATCTTTGATGAACCGACCACCACCCTTACCCCCGTTGAGGTAAGGACCCTGTTCTCCCTGATGCGGAAGCTCAAGGAGAAGAAGGTCACCATGCTCTTTGTGAGTCACAAGCTCCAGGAGGTCATGACCATCTGTGACAGGGTAACCGTGCTCCGGGATGGGAAGCTGGTAAGTGTGGATGAGGTAAAGAACCTTGATGCAAATACGCTTGCAAAGAAGATGGTTGGGCGTGATTTCAGCCAAGTCTTTCCTCCCAAGAAGGACAGAAGGGCTGAGGAGCTTGTGCTTGAGGTCAAGAACCTGAAGAGTGGGCCCATGGTCAAGGATGTTTCATTCTCCCTCCATCGTGGAGAGGTCCTGGGATTTGCCGGGCTTGTCGGCTCAGGTCGCACTGAGACGATGGAGACGGTGATGGGGCTTAGGAGAATGGAGGGTGGGGAGATTCACGTCAAGGGAAAACCGGCGAGGATCCGCAGTGCGAAGGATGCCGTCTCCCTTGGCCTTGGCTACATCAGTGAAGACAGGCAGGGAAAGGGTATTGTCATGAACTATGACATTACCAAGAACGTCAGCCTGATCTCCCTAAAGGATAAATATCTCAAAGGGCTTCTGATCGACAAGAAGGCTGAGACAGCTGCCAGCGATCATTATATCGATGAGTTCAACATTGTGGCTGCTTCGAAGAAATCGGAGCTGCGGTTCTTTAGCGGGGGAAACCAGCAGAAGGTGTATC